>NZ_JVIP01000001.1:0-239589 GCF_001076435.1 Corynebacterium sp. 401_CJEI | reverse complement strand
CTCGAGGTCCTCTACGACGAAGACGACACCGTTGACGTCGGCGAGGTCATCGCTCGCGTTGGCAGTGGCCAGCCAAAGAAGGCTGCACCGAAGAAGGAAGCTCCAAAGGCTGAATCCAAGCCTGAGCCGAAGAAGGAAGAGCCGAAGGCAGAGTCCAAGCCGGAGCCGAAGAAGGAAGAGCCGAAGAAGGAGACTCCGAAGGCTGAGGCTCCGAAGGCTGAATCCAAGCCTTCCGCTAACAAGGACGTTCCTTACGTCACCCCGCTGGTCCGCAAGCTGGCTGACAAGCACGGCGTTGACCTGACTAAGGTCGAGGGCTCTGGAATCGGCGGCCGCATTCGTAAGCAGGATGTTCTGCGCGCTGCCGAGGGCGGCCAGGAGACTACTGCTGAGTCCGGCTCCAACTGGTCCACCAAGGGCGTTCGCCCTGAGCTCGCTGAGCTGCGCGGCACCACCCAGCGTGTCAACCGCATCCGCGAGATTACCGCTGCCAAGACCCTCGAGTCTCTGCAGACTTCCGCACAGCTGACCCAGGTCCACGAGGCCGATATGACTGCCATCTGGGATCTGCGCGCTACTAAGAAGGCTGAGTTCGAGAAGAAGCACGGCGCGAAGCTGACCTTCCTGCCATTCTTTGCAAAGGCAATCGTTGAGGCTCTGGTCAGCCACCCGAACGTCAACGCTTCCTGGAACGAAGAGACCAAGGAGATTACCTACCACGAGCAGGTCAACCTGGGTATCGCTGTCGATACCGAGCGGGGTTTGCTCTCCCCGGTCATCCACAACGCTCAGGATATGTCCCTGCCGGAGCTGGCTGCTGCTATTGCGGACATCGCAGACCGCGCTCGCAACAACAAGCTGACCCCGAACGACCTGTCCGGCGGCACCTTCACCATTACCAACATCGGCTCCGAGGGCGCTCTGACCGACACTCCGATTCTGGTTCCGCCGCAGGCCGCAATGGTCGGCACCGGCGCGATTAAGAAGCGCGCAGTAGTCGTCACCGAGAATGAGGCAGATGCCATTGGTATTCGCGCCATGGTCTTCCTGCCAATTACCTACGATCACCGCCTGATCGACGGCGCTGATGCAGGTCGCTTTATGACGACCGTTGTTGACCGCCTCGAGGTTGCTAACTTCGAATCGGATCTGCAGCTCTAAGCAGCTTGCTCCCTTCCTGGGGTAGTAGCGCCGCGGGAATCTAGCTGGCTTGCTAGCAGGAGGTTCTGCCTCTTCCCTGCCCGCGTTAGTCGCACTTTGCGGCTGACGCGGGTATTTCTTTTGCCGCATTCGTCCCGCAGTTGAACCTAATCAGCGATTCCTTCAAATGCGCAGGCCCCCTATTCTTGGCTAGTGCTCAGATTTCACGTAGCCACACATAGCTAGCAAAGGCTCCATCGGCACAAAGAATTAACGTGCTGTTATTGCGCCGTTAAGCCATTAGCAGACAGCGGGAGGGTCGAACCGAAAGCAAAGCTGCAAGTAGCAAATGCGCATACTTTTTGTCCTGCCGAAATGCGAGAACACCACACACCCCCGCACACAGTTCCGGCTATCGCTTTCAGCTACACCGACGAGAGCTGAAGATAGCGATAATTAAATTCATTATTTGTTAACCTCGCCGTCACCTAGTTAGCAATTAGCCTTTACCAATCTAAGAAATCATTAGACAGCAGGCTTCTTTGGCGTGCCTATTTTTGCTCTCTGTACGTAACTTAGAAAGGTGGAGCATGTCCTCGGCTCCAGCGAATACTAGTTCGTCGACCGGGACCACATCATCTGAGCAATCGAGCTCCTCAGATAAGTGGTGGCACCTCTTCTTCGGCGGGCTTCTCGCAATCAACATCGTAATTTTTGTCTTCTGGGCTTATGACTTTGTGGGCCCGCAGGCAAATACGGCAATTCTTCTGATTACCATCGCGTTCGCCGTCTTCATGGCGTTCAACATCGGCGGTAACGACGTTGCTAACTCCTTCGGTACTTCAGTCGGTGCCGGCACCCTGAGCATGAAGCAGGCGCTTGTTGTCGCTTCAGTCTTTGAGGTTTCGGGCGCCGTCCTCGCTGGTGGCGAGGTTACTGACACCGTCCGTTCCGGCATTGTGGACCTGAACGCAATCCACGGTTTGGACCCGATGGAGTTCGCCTTCATCATGATGTCCGCGCTTCTCGGCGCGGCAGTGTGGCTCCTCGTTGCCACCCGCATGGGTTGGCCAGTTTCCACTACCCACTCCATCGTCGGCGGTATCGTCGGTGCCGCACTGACGGTCGGTTTTATCACCGGCAAGGGTGGCTGGAGCATGGTCCAGTGGGATCAGATCGGTCAGATCGCCGTTTCTTGGGTCCTCTCTCCGCTCCTCGGCGGTTTGGTCGCGTTCCTCCTGTTCGGCGGCATTAAGAACTCGATTCTCGTCTACAACGACAAGGCTTCCAAGCAGCTGCAGGCCATCCACCAGGAAAAGGCGGACCTCAAGGCGCAGCACCGCGACGACTTCGAAAAGCTCCCTGAGCACGATCAGATCTCGTACACCAACGCGATGCTTCGCGACGCGACGACGATGCGTGACAACGACTGGACTCCGGATGACCTGGAGTCTGAGTACTTCCGCAAGCTCGTCCACATCGAATCCAAGGTTGATGATGTCCGCGCTCACCGTGCGCTGGAAGCTTGGGTTCCGGGTCTAGCAGCCCTGGGCTCTATTGTCATCTCCGCGATGATGCTGTTCAAGGGTCTGAAGAACCTTCACCTAGGGCTTTCCAGCCTGGACAACTTCCTGATTATGGGCATGATCGCCACCGCAGTGTGGCTTGCCGTTTACATCTTCGCGCGTACTTTGAAGCGTCAGGATTTGGATCGTTCCACCTTCCTGCTGTTCAGCTGGATGCAGGTCTTCACCGCTGCTGCGTTCGCTTTCTCCCACGGCTCGAACGACATCGCTAACGCGCTTGGCCCGTTCGTGGCAATTCTGGATGTTCTCCGTACCAACGAGATCTCTTCCGAGTCCGGCGTCCCGCTGGCAGTCATGACCACCATGGGTGTCGCTCTCATCTCCGGTCTGTGGTTTATCGGCCGCTTCGTTATCAAGACCGTCGGATCCGGCCTGACTGAGATCCACCCAGCATCGGGTTTTGCCGCAGAGCTTTCCGCTGCTGTGGTCGTTATGATTGCTTCCCTGCTGGGTCTGCCGGTTTCCTCCACCCACATTCTGATTGGTGCCGTTCTCGGTGTCGGTATCGTTAACCGTGCCGCTAACTGGAACCTGATGAAGCCGATTGGTTTGGCCTGGGTTATTACCCTTCCGGCCGCTGCAGGTATCTCGGCAATCACCGTTTCCATCCTCCGCGTCGTCTTCGGCTAAGCCCACAAAAGCACGCCACTTTTACCCCGGCGGTCACTTTCTCTAGTGACCACCGGGGTATCTTTACGTCTGGCGCTATCCAAGTAAGTTTGGCGCTATCCAAGTAACAAGTAATCTGAGGCCTACAGAATTTCGGCGTATCCTATAGGCCACCATGACTGCCCCAAGAAAACCTTTTACTCGCGCAGATAAATCCATTCGGGAATCAAGCTCCGACATCGAGATTCAACATCTCGGCCTTGTCGACTACGAAGAGACCTGGCACCTACAGGCAGACCTTGCTGCCAAGCGTGCGAAAGACCTAATTCCAGATCAGGTTCTCGTGCTTGAGCACCCGAGTCTTTACACAGCAGGAAAGCGCACCCAGCCGGAGGACCGTCCTACCAATGGGTTGCCGGTCGTCGATGTCGACCGCGGTGGCCGCATCACCTGGCACGGCCCGGGCCAGCTTGTGATGTATCCCATCATCAAGCTCGCTCAGCCGGTCGATGTGGTGGACTACGTCCGCAGACTGGAAGAAGCCCTCATTCAAACCGTTCGCCGAGCCGGCATCGCGGCTGCTGGCCGCATCGATGGCCGCTCGGGGGTATGGGTTCCCGCATCAAACGGACTGAGCGACCGAAAGATTGCGGCACTGGGAATCCGCGTGACCCATGGTGTAACCATGCACGGACTCAGTCTGAACTGCGACAACTCTATGGAGTTCTACAACTACATCATCCCGTGTGGCATCTCCGATGCTGGAGTGACCGCCCTATCCCGGGAGCTTGACCGAAATGTTAGCGTGTCAGAGATGACAGAGCCGCTTCTGGCAGATTTGCAAGATGCTTTGGAAGGCCGTTTGACCGTTGCCGACCATTCCTTCGGCTCCGCGCCCGACCCCACGAAGGACCTGCCACACCGGGTGAAGCACAACTCCACCACCGGCATATTCGAGTACTCATCAACAAAAGAGTAGGATGAAACTGTGACTGTTAAGCCAGAAGGACGTAAGTTACTGCGCGTCGAGGCACGAAATGCCGAGACCCCTATCGAGAACAAGCCCCGGTGGATTCGCAACCAGGTTCGTCCGGGCCCCAGCTACAAGGACATGAAAAACCGTGTCTCGGGTGCCTCTTTGCACACGGTCTGTCAGGAGGCTGGCTGCCCGAACATTCACGAATGTTGGGAAGACCGCGAGGCCACCTTCCTCATCGGCGGCGATAAGTGCACCCGCCGCTGCGACTTCTGCCAGATTAACTCAGCCAAGCCCGACCCATTGGATAAGGATGAGCCGCGTCGTGTTGCGGAATCCGTCCGCGAGATGGGTCTTCGTTACGCCACTATCACCGGTGTCGCCCGCGACGATCTGCCCGACGGTGCATCCTGGCTCTACGCTGAGACCTGCCGCCAGATCCACGAACTCAACCCGAATACCGGAGTCGAGCTCCTTGTCGATGACTTCCGTGGCGACGAATCTGCAGCACAGCAGGTCTTCGATGCCAAGCCTGAGGTTTTCGCCCACAACGTGGAGACGGTGCCTCGTATCTTCAAGCGCATCCGCCCCGCATTCCGCTACGAGCGTTCCTTGGAACTCATCACTCGCGCTCGCGAAGCTGGACTGGTTACCAAGTCCAACCTCATCCTGGGCATGGGCGAAACCTATGACGAGATCATCTCCGCTATGCAGGATTTGCACGATGCCGGCTGCGATATTCTGACGATTACTCAATACCTCCGCCCCACTCCACTGCACCATCCAATTGAACGTTGGGTTAAGCCGGAGGAGTTCGTCAAGCTCTCCAAGACCGCTGAAGAGATGGGCTTTGCCGGCGTCATGTCCGGCCCGCTGGTCCGCTCTTCCTACCGCGCTGGACGGCTCTACGCCCGCGCACTGGCGCACCGCGGTCAGGAACTGCCGGCGCATCTGTCCGCGCTTGCCGACGACAACGACAACAACCTCGCGCTTCAGGAAGCCTCGACGCTGCTCGACCGCTATGGCGCATCGGAGGATACGCCAGTCACTTCGGCTATTCCGGCTTCCTAGAGGCTGACGGCCGCAGCGCCGTCGTAAAGCGAAACGGCGCTACGGCGCGGTCTATTGCCTAAAACTACATCGCATGCCCTAAAGTTGGTGATTATGGCGACCAATGATGCGAAAGAAATGAAGAAGGCGAACCGCGCCGCCAAGCGCGCTCAGCGTAAGCAGACTCGTAGCCAGATGTGGCAGGCGTTTAAGCTGCAGCGCTCGCGGGACAACAAGCTCGTGCCTTACATGGCGCTGGGCTTCTTCGGTCCAATTATCCTGCTGTTACTGCTTGGTCTGCTCATTGGTGGAGTCTGGCCCTGGGTTCTGACGATTATTGGTATCTCGATCGGCTTTATGGTCGCGATGTACATCTTCTCTAAGCGTCTTGAGGCGTCCTTCTACACAGAGGCGGAAGGCCAGGCCGGCGCTGCGGCGTGGACGCTGGACAATATGCGTCAGGGCGTTGGCTATGTCTGGCACGTCAAGACCGGTGTTGTCGCTAATCAGCACATGGATGCTGTTCACCGTGTTATTGGTAACGCCGGTGTTGTGCTGGTCGGTGAAGGTGATCCGAACCGCGTCAAGCAGATGATTGCTCGTGAAAAGAAGTCGCTGGCACGCATTGCGGGCGAAGCTCCGATTTACGACATGATTGCTGGTAGCGACGAGGGCCAGGTCCCGCCGAAGAAGCTGCAGCGCGAACTCATGCGTTTGCCGCGCAACCTGAATAAGGATCAGGCTAACGCTCTGAATGAGCGCATCCAGTCGATGGACCGTATTCGCGATGCGCGCGCGAACATGCCCAAGGGTCCAATGCCGAAGGGCGCTAACCCACAGGCCGGCATGAACCGTCGTGCGCGCCGTGCCGCCAATCGCGGCAAGAAGCACTAGAGGTTTTAGCTAGGTTTCACCAGGGTCGGTTGCTCGGGCAACCCACCGAGGGGCAATCTAGGTTGAAGCAGAAAAAAGGGGCTTTCGGGCCCCCTTTTTTTGTGCTTTAAAGCTTTAAAACGATGCCTAAAGCCATGTCTTCACACACAGTTATTGATGTCTTGTTGAAGTGATTGCTCTCACTTATCACGCTGTCAGCAAAGGTCGTATCCTTGCTGGAAACAATGCTTAATGAAGATTACTGCTAGTTGTGCCACCATGGGATATGTGCAACTCTTGGCTGAAAATGAACTCTTAGCGCTTCTAGTGATTTTGTTTCTTGGCCTGGCAATTGGCCAGATCAAGATCTTCGGCTTCAAGCTTGGCGTGGCTGCCGTCCTCTTCGTCGGCCTTATCCTCGCGACTATTGAGCCGGAAATTCAAATCTCCCCGTTGATTTACATCGTGGGCCTGGCATTATTCGTCTACACCATCGGGTTGGAGGCGGGCCCCGAGTTCTTCAGCTCGTTACGCTCGCGCGGTATCAAGCACAACCTGTTCGGCATTGGTGTGCTCGCAGTTGTCACTATCGAGTCTTTCTTGCTGATCAAGTTTTTGCCTATCGACCCGGTGGAGGGCGCAGGCGCCTTCACAGGCGCCCTGACCAACACCCCGGCTATGGCCGCAATCGTCGATGCTCTTCCTAGCCTCATTTCGGATAAGGCCGAGCTGGCCGCTGCCCACGATATGCCGGTGATTGGTTACTCTCTGGCCTACCCAATCGGCGTGCTGGCAGTGATTGCTTCTATCGGTATTATGTCGAAGGTCTTCCGCGTCGATCACGACCAGGAAGCTATTGACGCAGGTGTTGCCGCGCTTCCGCTGCATACTCGGGACATCAAGATTCTCAAGGACGACCTGCCTTCCATCACTGACCTTCCGTCGAAGTTCGGTTTGGACATTACGGTTTCACGCATTGAGTACAAGGGCCACCTCTACATTCCATCACCGGGTGACACTGTCTCCGTCGGCGATATTATTTCCGTCGTCGGTACAGAGGAAGAAATTGCTCGTGCCGCCGAGTACCTTGGCGAGCTTATGCCAGGCGATCCGACACACGACGGTCGCCTGGACTTCCGTCGCATCTTCGTCTCTGCATCTGACGTGGTCGGTGTCCCCATTGCGGAACTTCAGACTCGCATGGACGGCATGATCATTACGCGTATTCGCCGCGGCGACCACGACATCGTCGCAGAGCCAAACATGCGCCTAGAGCTTGGTGATCGCGTCCGCGTAGTTGCACCGCCAGAGAAAATCAAGGACGCAACAAAGTTCTTCGGCGACTCTTACAAGAAGCTTTCCGACGTCAACCTCTTGCCCCTCACCCTTGGGCTTACGCTGGGTGTCTTGGTGGGTCTCATCAAGATTCCGCTTCCGGGCGGCAGCTCGCTCGCCCTGGGGTCCGCTGGTGGTCCACTGGTTGTGGCGCTGATTCTGGGTGCTGTCGGTCGCACTGGCCCGTTGGTTTGGCCTATCCCCTACTCGGCCAACCTGGCGTTCCGCACCATGGGTCTAGCACTGTTCCTGGCTGGTATCGGCACCACTGCCGGTAAGGGATTCCAGGCTGCGTTGTCTGACCCGGCATCACTGACAGTTCTGGGTCTTGCCGCCATCATCGCGTTTAGCTCCGCACTGTTGACCCTCATTGTCGGTCACCGTGTGCTGAAGATTCCATTCGGCCAAACTGCGGGTATCCTCTCGGGCTTGCAGACTCACCCGGCAGTGCTCTCATACGTCAACGACCAGGCCAAGAACGAGTTGCCGGCAATGGGATACACAACGGTGTATCCAATGGCCATGATCATGAAGATTATTCTCGCCCAGGTCCTGGTCGTGTTGGTGCTATAGCGCTAACCCAAAATGACGGCCGTGCCAGTGGCACGGTCGTGCATGCCGCGCATATCCGAGTCGGTGATTGCTGGCGGCAGCAAGAAAAGAGTAAGCAAGCTGCGGAAGAAGGCACGAACAAAGCCAACTCGCTCGCTGGGCTTGTCCACGCGAGCGACACCCATCTTCATCATCCACTGGCCCGGAGTGCGGGCGAACAGCCAAACCGACACCGTGCCAATAATGAGGAAGACAACTGGCGAATAGGTCGCAAGGAATGACTGCCAGGCGATAAACGAATCCCCGAACTGGTCAATCTGCGCCTCGCTCGGGCCGAAGAACATCGAAAAAGCGCCGGCAATCATCAAGGAAATAATCCAGTCAATGAGAATGCCGCCGACGCGACGCATCAACGTCGCTTGCGAGCCTGGGCCATCGGGGGCAAGACCCAATGCCTGGCCGGGATAGTCCGAGAGCTTGTCCGGATTATCGAACTCTCCCGGAATCTGAGGGCCATCTAGCCAACTGTGCTTTTCTTCCATGGGTTCATAGTCTAGTGCAGCAATCCGGCTATCAAATCACGGGCTGGGACAGCCATTCAGCGCGTGCGGGGGTAATCCGGGGGCGATGTTGCGTCGCCTTTTCCATTTTCTTATCAGCATGGGAGCTAAAGGCTCGTCGTAAAGCGTGTGTGACATGAATGCGCAGTATATTGCCGTGTTTCCATAAACAGATAATCCGCTCCCTATTTGCGTAACCCATTCCGTATTGGCGAATTCCTCACGCGCCATGCCAGAAATTCGTGGTTCTAATTCCAGAATGAATGCGTGGTTCGTTAAGCTTGAAGGCGTCAACCGGCCAGTCCTTGACAGCGCGGCAGGTGCACGAAACAGCGTGCAAGAATTCCCTGCTGCGTACTAAACAAGGCCAACTAAGGAGACCGCACATGTCCTTCAAAACTCCCGAGGAAGTAGTCGCGTATATCAAGGAAGAGGGCGTCGAGTTCGTAGACGTCCGCTTCACGGATGTTCCCGGCATCGAGCAGCACTTCACCATCCCGGCATCCGCATTTGACGAGGACGCGATGGCCGAAGGCCTGGCATTCGACGGTTCCTCGATTCGTGGTTTCACTTCCATCGACGAGTCCGACATGGCACTGCTGCCCGACCTGAGCACCGCGCGCATTGACCCGTTCCGCAAGGCAAAGACTCTGAACGTCAAGTTCTTCGTCCACGATCCGTTTACCCTCGAGCCGTTCTCCCGCGACCCGCGTAACGTCGCGAAGAAGGCGGAGGAATACCTCATCTCTACCGGCATCGCCGACACCTGCTTCTTCGGCGCTGAGGCGGAGTTTTACATCTTCGACAACGTCAAGTTCGAGACCGACACCAACCGCGGCTTCTACGAAGTTGATTCCATCGAAGGCTGGTGGAACCGCGGCAAGGACCAGAACCCGGACGGCTCTGCAAACCTGGGTTACAAGACCCGTCTGAAGGGCGGCTACTTCCCTACCGCTCCGTACGACCACTACCAGGACCTGCGCGACAAGATGTGCCTGAAGCTCGCTGACGCCGGCTTCGACCTGGAGCGCGCCCACCACGAGGTCGGCACTGGTGGCCAGCAGGAGATCAACTACAAGTTCAACACGATGTTGCACGCTGCAGACGACCTGCAGACCTTCAAGTACATCATCAAGAACACCGCCTGGGAAGAGGGCAAGTCCGTCACCTTTATGCCGAAGCCGCTGGCTGGCGACAACGGCTCGGGCATGCACGCTCACCAGTCGCTGTGGAAGGACGGCAAGCCGCTGTTCCACGATGAGGCCGGTTACGCAGGCCTGTCGGACATCGCTCGCTGGTACATCGGCGGCATCCTTCACCACGCAGGTGCGGTACTGGCCTTCACCAACCCGACCCTGAACTCCTACCACCGCCTGGTCAAGGGCTTCGAGGCTCCGATCAACCTGGTCTACTCGCAGCGCAATCGCTCTGCCGCTGTTCGCATTCCGATCACCGGCTCCAACCCGAAGGCAAAGCGCATCGAGTTCCGCGCCCCGGACCCGTCGGGCAACCCGTACCTTGGCTTCGCTGCCATGATGATGGCCGGACTGGACGGCGTGAAGAACCGCATCGAGCCGCACGCTCCGGTCGACAAGGACCTCTACGAGCTCCCGCCGGAGGAAGCCGCCGACATCCCACAGGCTCCGACCTCTCTCGAGGCCGCGCTCGAGGCCCTGCGCAACGACCACGAGTTCCTGCTCGAGGGCGATGTCTTCACCGAGGACCTCATCCAGACCTACATCGACTACAAGTACGAAAACGAGATCGAACCGGTTCGCCTGCGCCCGACTCCGCAGGAATACGAAATGTACTACGACTGCTAAAGTTTTCGCTTCACGACGGCCACAGCAAGCACCCCCCCCCATTGCTCCTAGTGGCCGCCTAGCTGCTTGAAGTCAATAGCCAAAACCGTCTGACCACAGTAAATGTGGCCAGGCGGTTTTTCGTTGCGGCCATGCTGACTGCGGGCGCCTGGGCCCGCATACGCGCGCGTATGTGAGCACGAATTTGTGCGCGGTTCCGGGCCACTCCCCTGAACAGGGTCATACACCACCACAAAAGGGCCGCGACCCCTGCACGAGTAGAGTTGCACACTCTCCGCCCCAGTCTTATCGATGCAATATTCACTTGTCGATGCGCTATAGCGTGGCCATAAGTGAACAGCGCATCGACAAGTGACAGGGTGGGGAGGATACCGTGCGCATAAGTGCCGGACAGCCGTCGACAAGTGAAGGAAAATCATCGATAAGTGCCAGAAAAGTGGCCATAAGTGCGAGGGTGGCGCTAGGGACAACACGAGGGACGGATGCGAGGGACACCGCAAGGGGGCGGACACCAAGAGCGGATGGGGCATGCTGCGAAGGTAGGACGCCAGGCAATCACGCCCGTTGAACCAGAAATGTGTCGCAACTTAATGACATGTGACAAAGTTCATAAACATTGATGCGTGGGAGGATAATTCACTCATCTGTAATCGTTCTCAAAAAGTATCAATTGTGCATGTCGAAGTAGTTATTACGGGCAACTTATTGACGGAAATTGGGCTCTGTCGCTGTGACCGTCGTAAAGCAGAAATGGCGTGCTGAAAACTACGTAAACGCCCCCTACGCTGTGGTTTTTCCGTATGGTGGTACGACATACCCCTCGGAAATGGCGCCTCGAGAGCCCGCGCCGAGGCGTTTTGATTGATTCTGGAGAGCATGCATCTGGAATAACTTAAGCCCAGCCGCCGCATAGGGTGGCCGATGAACATTAAGAAGGATTTGAGCATTCTTGACTAACGAAAACGCTGCCAACCCAGAAAACTCAACTCGCATTGATTTTCTCTACCTCAGCGAACCTGACATGGTTGAAGCTGGTGTCACGGATTTCGCCAAGTGTGTTGAGACCATGGAAGAAACCCTGATTCTGCTGGCCGACGGCGACTACCGGATGGCCGGCGCTTCCGCTAACTCCCACGGTGCCCAGATCAACTTCCCGGATAACCCAATCCATGAGGGTATGCCGGCAAATGGCCCTGACCGTCGTTTCATGGCAATGCCCGCTTACCTCGGTGGTCGCTTCAACGGCGCAGGTGTGAAGTGGTACGGCTCCAATGCCGATAACCGCCAGAACGACCTGCCACGTTCGATCCACCTGTTCATTCTCAACGATGCAATTACGGGTGCCCCGAAGGCTGTCATGTCGGCAAACCTCCTGTCGGCCTACCGCACTGGCGCTGTTCCGGGTGTCGGCGTCAAGCACCTGGCCGTCGAAGACGCCGAGGTCGTTGGCATCATTGGCCCGGGTGTTATGAGCCGCACCATTCTCGGCTCCGCTATGTCGCAGCGTCCGAGCATTAAGAAGGTTAAGGTCAAGGGCCGCTCCCAGGCTTCGACCCAGAAGGCTGTGGATTGGATTAAGAACGAGTTCCCGCAGCTGGAAGAGGTCCGTATCGTCGAGACCGAAGAAGAGGCCATCCGCGACTCCGACATCCTCATCGCCGGCACCTCGACTTCCTCCGATGGCCCGTCCGGTTTCCCGTACTTCAAGAAGGAGTATCTGAAGCCCGGCGCGCTGCTGCTCATGCCGGCCGCTGCACGCCTCGACGACGACTTCGTGCGTTCCGACGACTGCAACCTCGTCGTTGACTACACCGGCCTGTACGAAGAGTGGTTCAACGAGAACGGCCCAGACGTGACCTATGAGCGCTTGCTCGGTATTCCGGGTAACCGCTGGTGGGACATGAAGGAAGAGGGCACTCTTCCCGCCGAGAAGCTTGTCAACATCGGCGATATCGCTTCCGGTAAGGCCCCGGGTCGCCAGAACGACGAGGAAATCTTCTGCTACTCCATCGGAGGCATGCCAGTCGAGGACGTCGCCTGGGCCACCGATGTCTACGACAACGCCCTGGCAAAGGGCATCGGCACCAAGCTGAACCTGTGGGATGTTCCGCTGCTGAAGTAATAGTGACCAGTAAGTTCGACAACACGATTAGTAAGCTCAACAAGCTAGACGCGAAGTAGGCGAGTTTTACCAATGGGTAAGTTCAAACCCAGCAGTGACCAGACAACTCCGGAAGGAATCCAACGATACATCCGGGACAATGACATTCGCTGGGTAGACGTCCAGTTCACCGACGTTCCCGGCATCGAACAGCACCTAACCGTTCCGGTATCCGAGTTTGATGAGGACTCCGCTTACGAGGGCCTTGCCTTCGACGGATCGTCCATTGCGGGTTACACCTCGGTGGATAACTCCGACATGATGCTGCTGCCCGACCTGGACACGGCTTTCATCGACCCGTTCCGCAAATCGAAGACGCTGAACATGAAGTTCTTCGTCCATGACCCGCACACCCGCGAGCCATTTAGCCGCGACCCGCGCAATATTGCCCGTAAGGCCGAGAACTACCTGAACGAACTGGGCTTCGCCGATACCTGTAATTTTGGCGCTGAGGCAGAGTTCTACATCTTCGACTCCGTCCGCTACGACTCCAGTTCAAACAAGTCATTCCACGAGGTGGACTCGGTTGAGGGCTGGTGGAACTCCGGTGTGAAGGTAAACCCGGACGGATCGCGCAACCTCGGCCACAAGGTGCGCACCAAAGGCGGCTACTTCCCTACTGCTCCGTATGACCACATGCAGGATCTTCGTGACGAAATCGGCGAGCACCTGCAGGATGTTGGCTTCCATGTTGAGCGCTCCCACCACGAGATGGGCTCCGGCGGTCAGCAGGAGATTAACTATCGTTTCAATACCCTGCTGCACGCCGCCGATGACATGCAGACTTTCAAGTACGTGGTGAAGAACACCGCCAAGTTCAACCAGAAGTCCGCTACCTTCATGCCGAAGCCGTTGGCCGGCGATGGCGGCTCTGGTATGCACATCCACCAGTCACTGTGGAAGGATGGCAAGCCACTATTCCACGATGAAAACGGTTACGGTGGCCTGTCCGACATGGCGCGCTACTACATTGGCGGCATCTTGAAGCACGCCGGTGCAGTCCTGGCTTTCACCAACCCGACAATGAACAGCTACCACCGCCTGGTTCCGGGATTCGAGGCTCCCGTCAACTTGGTCTACAGCCAGGAGAACCGCTCGGCCGCCATCCGAATCCCGATTACCGGCGCAAACCCGAAGGCCAAGCGCATCGAGTTCCGCGCTCCGGACCCGTCGGGCAACCCGTACTTGGCTTTCACCGCCGCAATGATGGCTGGTCTCGACGGCATCAAGAACCGCATCGAGCCTGGCAAGCCGATTGACAAGGATCTCTACGAGCTGCCACCAGAGGAACTCAAGGACGTCCCCACCGTCCCGCATTCGCTGGAGGGTGCGCTGAAGGCGCTGGAAGAGGACCACGAGTTCCTGCTTGCCGGCGATGTCTTCACACAGGATCTCATCGACGCGCATATCCGCTACAAGTTCGAGCAGGAGATTATGCCGGCACGTCTGCGCCCGACGACGCAGGAGTTCGAGCTCTACTACGACTGCTAGCATTCGCCCCGTAAAAGCTCGCTTGACGACGCCCACACCGCTACCCCACCTAACCGTATTGGGGTAGCGGTGTTTTTAGCTGGGACACGCTGTTTTTAGTCGGCACATTTAGTAGAGCTAGCACCACTGCGAACTAAACGGATTGGGGCTACCCTTGATTGTTATGAACAACAAGTCACTGACCCGTTCCACCAATAACAAAATGGTTGCAGGTGTACTCGGTGGATTCGCTGAGTATTTCAACTGGGATGCGACTTTGCTGCGCGTTATATTTGTCGCGTCTTTCCTGATGCCTGGTCCGCAGTTTCTTCTCTACCTCGCAGCATGGATTATCATGCCGAAGGAAACTTACGTATAAGCGCGGTCGACCGAAAAATACCTAAATAGCCATACCTTGGAGTATTTATCTAATGAGCGACGCCGCTCCCGAAAAACCCACCAAGAAAATTTACCGCTCGCGTAATGACCGCCTCCTCGGTGGCATCCTCGCAGGAATCGCGGAAAGCCAAGGCTGGGATATCACTTTCACACGAATGGTCTACATCATCCTTCCCTGCGTTGGATCGATGATTGGCTGGAAGATTGGCGCTGGGTTCCTAGCTCTTTACCTCTTGGCCTGGTTCGTCCTGCCAGATGGCGAGTACACGCTTGACGACGATGCCCGCGGCTCCAACCACGCAGAGAAAGAAAATAAGCAATAAACGTCAAGCTTAATAAGATTGATACCTTTCCGTTACTCGCAACGCCCTCACCAGCACTATTCCAATTTCGCAATCACGCAAATTCGGTAACAAATAGAGCATAGAGCGCACAGATTCGCGCCATTTGACTTGCACAGGCCCCAGAATTACCTAGTGTTCTTTCTGTACGGCTTTGAAGCCACACCATCTTCGAATGTCCGATATTCAAAAGAATTGTCAATTTCTCTTTGAATTTAATTCGGACAAATAGTGGAAGATGCCAATAATTGAATAGGTAACTTAGTTAGCTCTCAAGAAAGTGGTTTTGAAATGCAGAACAAGAAGATGACCCGTATCGCTACCGCAATCGTTGGCTCCGCCGCTCTTCTCGGCGGCCTGGCTGCATGTTCTTCCGATGACGCACAGGATGCTGCTAACAACGCCAAGGATCAGGCGGGCCAGGTAGCAACCGACGCCACTGATAAGGCTGGCGACGCTATGGACGGAGCTAAGGACAAGGCTGGCGAGGCTGCTGATGGCGCTAAGGACAAGGCTAACGAGGCTATGAACGGTCTGGGGCTGGGCGACGCTGCTGGCGAGGATGTGGCAGAGGCTGACCTGCCTGAGTCCATCACCGAGGCAGCTTCTTCCTTCACCTCCCCGTACGATTCTGAGGCTGGCGAGTTCAAGTCCGCTAAGAAGGTCGGCGACGCGGTTGCCGCTGAATACGAGAACGTCACCTTCGTTGAGTCCCCAGAGACTAATGGTGCACAGCCGCTGATCGGTAAGATTCGCGAGACCTGGGTTGCCAACGGTGCACTGGAAAACGAGATTGGTCTGCCGACCGCACCGGAGTCGGAGATTGAAAACGGCTGGGAGCAGCCGTTCACTAAGGACACCATGAAGTGGACCTCTGAGGACGGCCAGAACTACTCCGACTCCTACGAGAACAAGTAGTTCGACACGAACCGAAAGATTTTGAGCGTGCCGGTTGGCACGCTCTTTTTCTTTCCCCCTAACTAGTCAAGCTCCTCTTCCCCCCCCCTAGTCAAAAACGCCAGAGGCACCGCGCCGATGTGCGCCAACAATGTTGATATCGACAATCCCCACGGCAGCCATTGATGCAAAGACCGTGGTGGGGCCTACGAACTTAAAACCAGCTTTCTTCAATGCCTTGGCAAGCGCCTCGGACTCCTCGGAGAAGCTGGGCACCTCTTCGATTGAACGTGGCTCGGGAGACTTCTCCGGTTTAAACGACCACATCAACTCGGCTAAGCCGCCGTTTTCACGCAAGGCAATAGTCGCGGCGGCGTTATTGATTACCGCGGTAATCTTCCTGTGATTCCGAATGATTCGTTCATCATTCATCAATCTTTCGACATCTTCGTCATCGAAATCAGCAACCGCATCGGGGTCGAAGTTCGCGAAGGCTTCCTGAAACGCGGGCCGCTTCTTCAGCACTGTCTCCCACGACAACCCCGCCTGAAATACCTCCAGGCTGAGCCGTTCGAATAGTCCTTGCTCATCGCGCACCGGCATCCCCCACTCGGTGTCGTAGTACTCTCTCAGCAGCTCACTGTGAGCAGCCCATGCCGGTCGAGCCAATCCATCCTCACCGATGATGAGCCCATTGTTTTCCGTGTAGTCCGATCCAATTTTCATCAGTCTTTCCAATCCCCCAATTCCGGTTTGACTTAGCTGAGCACCGCAGCTCTTAATTCATATGCTTGTGTTGACGCCCAACCAGAGCGCCATACACCAGATCCAGCGTCGGCGTTTCCACTTTCGCCTTCTGCCCCATCCGGCGGATCGCGCCAATCTGGGCATCGAGCTCATTGGTAAGTCCCGCGGTGTAGTCGCGCTGCATCGACGAGGTGTTGTCGTACCCTTGATCATCAGTAAAGGCCAAGGTCCGCGACACGATGTCCTCTGGCAGCGCAACGCCGCAGGCTCGACCGACTGCCTCGGTTTCTTCAAACATCCGCGTCAAGCTGTCGCGCATTTCCGAACGCAAGTAACCAATCGGACTATCAGCCAGGGCACCTAGGGCACCGAGGTTAGCCACGAACATCGCTTTTGCCCAGATATCGACCCAGATATCCGGGAGCTGTTCGCCACCGAGCCCAGCCATGTGCAATGCCTCGATAACTGCCCCGACCAGGTCATTAGTGGAGTCATCGAATGTGCCGATGTTCAGGCTCATCGGTCCTGGTCGGAAGGTGACTTCTGCCGGGCCAGTGTGGATAAAGAAACCGCGGATAACACCCGGGAACACCTTGTCTTCACCGAACCGCCCCGCTGCCAAATAAGGGATTTCCACCGAGTTATGGGTGGTCACCACTGCTGCACCAGCCGGAACTTGCGGGAAAGGATCGTTGCCCGGCAGCGCCTTGGTTGCCGCAATCACAACATCGACGTCGACGCCATCGGCAGTGAGTTCACCCCAATTGTCGGCTGCTTTGACGGGGATAATGCTGCGTTCCCCGTGCTCGTCGATAAGCGTGAGCCCCACCTCACGAAGACGTGTCAGGGTCTCGCCGCGGGCGAGAAAGACGACATCATAACCCGCTTGCACGAGGCGACCGCCAAACCAGCCGCCGACAGCTCCTACACCTAAAACTCCAATCCTCATAGCTGCCACCTTACGACTTCCGCACTGAGCGCGAAATAGGTTGCATGCGGTTGTCCACAGGCAATCCAGGCTATCCCCAAATGTGAAATTTGAGCTTGAATTACTACCTTGTCAAAACTATGTAAAGCGGAGTAGGGTCGAAGTTAATAGATATCAACCCAGGGTTGTTACTCTTTTGAGGCAAGACCTGAGGCCCACAGTTTGTGGCGCCTCGGGTCTTTTTGCGTTTAACGGCCCTGCTTACTGTGAAGGAAGGTCACGATGGGGTCGTCAAAAGATTCCAGCGCGAGGGCAATAGTTGAAAACCTCGGTGGACCCGGAAACATCACAAGCATGACGCACTGTGCGACGCGTCTGCGTTTTGAACTCGGTGATGTCTCCAAGATCAACGAGGACAAGATTGACAAGGTGCCGGGCGTACTCGGTGTCGTTCACCAGGGCGATAACCGCTACCAGGTCATCTGTGGCGGTGGCGTCGAATCGATGTACACGGCCATTAAGCACCTACCGGAAATGAAGGGTGCCGGCGCAGTCGCCACTAAGTCCGACGCAGACGTTAAGGCAGAAGCTCGCTCGAAGGCACGCGGCAAGTACTCCTGGCTGGACAATTTCTTCGAGTACCTCTCGGATTCCTTCCGCCCAATCCTGGGCGTGCTGTTGGGTGCATCGCTGATTATCGCGATTGCGGCTGTACTCGACGGCCTGAACATCGTCGACTTCCGCGCTGAGGATAAGTCCGCCACCTGGATTTTCGTCGATGCCATGTGGCGCAGCGTCTTCTACTTCCTGCCAATCATGGTCGCCTACAACGCAGCGAAGAAGCTGCGGGTAGATCCATGGCTGGGCGCAGCCATCATGGCTGCCCTAATGACGCCGGAGTTTATGAGTCTGCAGGATACCGATCGCTTCTCGGACACCATCAAGACAGTCAACGAGGAACTCGGTACCGAAACTTTCACCGCCAACATCTTCGGCCTGCCAATGCAGCTCAATGACTACGGCGGACAGGTCTTTGTACCGCTGATCATGGTCGCCATCCTGGCAGTGGTCTACCACGGTTTGAAGAAGATCTTCCCGGAGAATGTGCAGATGGTCTTCGTGCCGTTTATCTCCATGTTGATTATGATTCCGCTGACCGCTTTCCTCATCGGCCCACTGGGAATCTGGCTGGGTAACGGCATCGGCTCCGGCCTGGCATGGATGAACTCGAACGCACCGTTTGTGTTCGCAATTCTCATCCCGATGCTCTACCCGTTCCTGGTGCCACTGGGTCTGCACTGGCCACTGAATGCGCTGATGCTGGTCAATATCCAGACTCTCGGCTACGACTTCATCCAAGGCCCGATGGGTGCCTGGAACTTCGCCTGCTTCGGAGCAACTGCCGGTGTGCTGGTTCTTTCCATGCGCGACCACGACACTCAGATGCGCCAAACTGCAACGGGTGCACTCGCTGCCGGTCTCTTCGGTGGTATCTCCGAGCCGTCCCTCTACGGTATTCACCTGCGCTTCAAGCGGATTTACCCGCGCATGCTGCTCGGCTGTTTCGCCGGCGGTCTGACTATCGCCATCCTGTCGGCTCCGTTCGGTGGTGTGACAACCAACGCCTTCGTCTTCACCTCCCTCATCACCACTGTCGTGTTCAAACCGATGTGGGTCTACCTGATTTCCGTCGCCGTGGCATTCTTCGTCGCCATGTTCGCCATCATTCTCACCGACTACCGCACGCCGGAAGAGAAGGCTGAGGCCGAGGCCGCACGCGCCGCAGAGCTTGACGACGAACCCAGCGACGCCACCCCACACGCTGCCACCAGTGGCTCCGATTCGGCTCCAGCTGAGGCTTCCGGTGACGCTGGTACCAACGCCGAGGCTGCCGCACCGGCTGCTGCGGCAGCTGGCGCCGGTGGTGTCGCAACTGCCGTTGATACCAAGCCTGTACAGGTGCAGGCCCCGGTTGCCGGTGAGGTTGTCAGCCTTGCCGAGGCCGGCGACGCGGTCTTTGCCTCCGGTGCTCTCGGTGACGGTGTCGGTATCAAGCCAACCAGTTCTACCGTGGTCGCACCCGTATCGGGCACGTTGATGACTGTGGCAAAGACCGGTCACGCCTTCGGTATTAAGACCGATGACGGTGTAGAGGTACTCGTCCACGTCGGTATCGACACAGTCAAGATGGCCGGTGAAGGCTTCGATGTCCAGGTTTCCAAGAAGCAGCACGTCGAGGCCGGCGATGTACTTGCCGAGGTCGATTTCGACAAGGTCAAGGAAGCTGGTTACCCAACCACGACACTGATGACCATCACCAATACCAAGAAGCTAACCAAGGTTTCCCCGGTCACCGGCATCTCTGTCCAAGCCGGCGACATGGTCATCGAAGTTCAGCCATAATTGATTTCTAGAAGGCATACCGGCCTGAAATCCCTCAACTTATGGAGGAGTTCACGGTTACCGACATGGAAATCCTGAGAGTATTCAATAACAACGTGGTCCTGGCCAAGGACGCGACCGGTGAAAAAATCATCACCGGCCGCGGCATTGGGTTCAAGGCTCGCCCGGGACAGCCGGTTGATTCGAGCAAAGTAGTCCGAATCTTCGTCCCGGCAGAAGGCCGCGATCCGGACCATATTGCCACGATGCTCACAGAAATTCCGCTGGCTCACATGACTCTTGTGACCGATGCGGTAACCGCAGCCGGCCTGCCGGAATCAATGACGAAGAACGCTTCCCTCCTTGTGGCGTTGGCCGATCACATTGGTTTCGCCATCATGAGGGCAGCTAACGGGCAGCGAGCCGATTACCCGCTGCTCGCGGAGGTCAGCCAACTTTATAGTGAAGAATACGCGCAGGCGCAGGCGATTTTGTCGCATATCAATCGCGCCCTCAATGACCGTCGTATAGCGCCATTGCCCCGCTCAGAAGCGGTGGCGATTACGTTACACCTGGTCAATGCTGGTTTTTCTACGGGTGATTTGAGCTTCACCTACACCATGACGGGCGTGCTGCAGCAGCTGCTCACAATCATTGAAAGTGATTTTGGTATCACGCTGGAGCCAGAGACTGTCAATGTAGGGCGCTTCATCACGCACCTGCGCTACTTGTTCGTCCGGATTGCCAAGCATGAGCAGTTGAAAGATCACTCCTCCGCTATTGGCCAGGCCATCCGTGACTCCGCCCCAGAGGCGTTTCGCTGCGCACAGCGTATCTCCGCAGTCATTGAACTGCGTCTGGGGTCGGGGCTGACGGAAGACGAAGTTTCCTACCTCACCCTGCACATTGCACGCATTGTGCAGGCAGCGGCTGTATCTCCCACCGCCTCCAGGGTTTCCCGGAGCGTGCGCGACGTTGATGCTAAGCAAGCACCAGCGGTGGGGTGTACAGGCACTGTGCCTGAGTCAGAAAATTTCACATATTCGACCCGAAAGGATTCAACCATGATTACTCGTACCGCTACCATCGGTTCCTCCGTAGGCCTGCACGCTCGCCCGGCTTCCCTGTTCACTCAGGCTGCTGCTGAGTACGACTACGACATTGTCATTTCCCTTGACGACGAAGAGGCCGATGCCGCCTCGATCCTGGAGGTCATGACCCTCGGCGCTAAGCACGGCGACGAAGTCACGCTGAGCTGCGAGGACGACTCCGCAGCTGCAGCTCTGGACGAGCTTGCAGCCATGCTCGAGCGCGACCTGGATGCCGAGTAAGCCCAGCTAAAACACTCCTGGATAACACCACGGCACACCACGACCGACGAGTATCCCCGCAGAGGTCCCGAAAAGGAGATCGGAAGCAATGAACGAGCAGCACACTGTCATCTATGGCATCGGTGTCTCGACCGGTACGGCCAGCGCTGAAGTAGTAAAGGTACTCCCCGCCCCGGGAGTTGATACTCAAGAGCCGTCGTCGACCGATCCCGTCGCCGATGGTGAGCGCGTCCGCGCGGCGATGGCCAACGTCGCAGAGTCGCTGAAGAAGCAGGCTGAGCACTCCAGCCCGCAGGCACGCCCGATTCTGGAGGCCACTGCGCAACTGGCTTCCGATAGGGCGCTCGCCAGGGCCGTGGTGAAGAAACTCAAGGCAGGCTCCGGCATCACCCAGGCCGTTCACGATGCCGTTGAGGACTACGCGCAGCTCCTAACCAGTCTCGGTGGCTACATGGCTGAACGTGTCACCGACCTCTACGATGTTCGCGACCGCACAATTTGCGAGCTGCGTGGCCTGCCAAAACCGGGCGTCCCGGATGTCTCCACCCCAACTATTCTGCTTGCCGACGATCTCGCGCCCGCCGAAACCGTGGGTCTTGACCCCGAGTTGGTCGTAGGCATTGCCACCGCTGGTGGCGGGCCGACCAGTCACACGGCTATCCTCGCAGCACAGCTGGGCATTCCAGCCGTCGTTAAGGCGAAGGGCGTCATGGAACTCGAGGCCGGAACCTTCGTCGCCATTGACGGCGGCGCCGGTGAGGTGATTGCGAATCCGACCGCCGATGAGGTCGCCGCGTTGGAAGAGCGCGCTCGACGCCGGGAAGCAGCCCTAGCGCAGTCTGTGGGCGCAGGCAAGACCGCTGATGGTTACCCGGTGAATCTGCTGGCCAACATTGGTACCGCGGAAGATGGTGAGTCTGCGGCAGCGCAGGATAATGAGGGCACCGGCCTGTTCCGTACTGAGTTCCTTTTCCTCGACCGCGACAAGGCTCCGAGTTTGGAAGAACAAACGGAAACCTACACTCGTGTGCTGAAGGCATTCGGTGAGCGACGCGTGGTTGTGCGCACGCTGGATGCGGGTGCGGATAAGCCGCTGAGCTTTGCCGACCTAGGCGAGGAAGAAAACCCGGCGCTGGGTCGCCGCGGACTGCGCCTGTCGCAGGCTCGGGAAGATTTGCTGGATACGCAGCTGGATGCACTCGCCGCTGCGTTTGACGCCACCGGGCGCAAGGCTGACCTACGGGTTATGGCTCCGATGATCGCAACGGTCGAAGAAACAAAGTGGTTTGCGGACAAAGCGCGTGAGCGTGGCCTGCCGAAGGTCGGCATCATGATTGAGGTCCCCGCAGCAGCGATTCGTGCGAAGCAGCTGCTGTCCATTGTGGACTTTGCCTCCATTGGTACTAACGACTTGTCGCAGTACACTATGGCGGCCGACCGTATGCAGGGGGCTCTGGCGGATTTCCTATCTCCATGGCAGCCGGCTGTGCTGCAAATGATTAAGTCCGCATGCAAGGGCGGCAATGCTACCGGCAAGCCCATTAGTGTCTGCGGTGAAGCCGGCGGTGACCCGCTGCTGGCACTGGTCCTGGTGGGCCTCGGCGTGAGCTCGCTGTCCATGGCTTCCAAGAAGGTGCCGGCCGTCCGCGCCGCTCTCCGCCTCCACGACCGCGCTACCTGCCAGCAGATGGCAGCATACGCTGTCGATGCCGAAACTGCGGCCGATGCGAAGGCCGCAGTGACCGCGCTGGTGGATCCGAAGGTGAAGGATCTGCTGTAGAGCGACGGAATTAGCACTAAGCCTGGCGTACACACGCTGTCAGCGTAAACGTGTGCGCCAGGCTCTTTCTCTTATGTTCGCTGCCCCATCACAGGCAGCAAATTTTCTGGGAAATTTCTTGATTTTCCCTCTCTCGAACGCCCCATTAGGATAAATAGAGTGCCTTCGTCGGCACCACCAACGCCGTCGAAGCCCCTTAATAATTCAAATAAAGACGGATCATACAAGCCGCAACTTAATTCACGCATCAGGCTCCACCCAGCCCGTGAAAATTCACAATTTCACATTAAGAGTGTCAGTTTTCGACATCGTGGCCTTTCATCTACATGGGCACACGAACTGCAATTGCGCTGCTGTAACGGGCGTTTGCGCCACCGCAGCACCGGCAACAATGGCATCGCCACAGCAGCTTGCAGCATCGCCCTTGACCTTACGGGCGACACTAATTTAGAAAGAACACAATTCTCATGACCAAGTCGAGCGGAGTGGAGTCCCCGAAGTCTTTCGCTTCCATTATCGTTGTTACAGCTCTCATGCTGTTTTCGATGTTCTTCGGCGCGGGCAACCTCATCTTCCCGCCGAAGCTCGGAGTGGATTCCGGTACCAATTTTGGCCCCTCAATCACCGGCTTCCTGCTCACCGGTGTGGCGTTGCCAGTTCTGGCCATCATCGCCATCGCCATTTCAGGCAACAACCTGCGTGACCTAGCGTTCCGCGCGGGCCGCATCTTTTCCTTGGGCTTCCCGGTAATCGCATACCTTTCCATCGGTGCTTTCTACGCTCTGCCGCGTACCGGTGCCGTGTCGTACGAAACCGGTGTCCAGCCGATTTTCGGCAGTGATTCACTGGCCGTCGCTGCGGCCTTCTACTTTGTTTTCTTCGGTATCGCCTTAGCACTTGCGTGGAATCCGAATGAAATTGTGTCCAAACTGGGCAAGATTCTCACCCCGGCTTTGCTGATTCTCTTGGTTGTATTGGTTGGAATGTCGGCATTCAAATTCGATGCCGCTCCGGCTGCGCCAATTGAGAAGTACTCCTCTACCCCATTTGCCTCCGGCCTGGTCGAGGGCTACCTCACCATGGACTCCATCGCCGGCCTGGCATTCGGCATTATTGTGATTTCCGCCCTGCGCGTCAGCGGTGTCCCAGAAGGCAAGCGCATGGTTCGCGGCACAATGACCGCAGGACTGTTCGCCGGCATTTTGCTCGCCATCATCTACTTGGGTCTGGGCTATGTCGGCCAGGTGCTGCCGAATGCCGCCTCCTTCGATAACGGCTCGGGCATTCTCGCAGAGGCTTCCAAGCTGGCCATGGGCCAGGTCGGACAGATTGTCTTCGGCCTCATCGTTCTGCTCGCATGTATGACCACGGCTGTCGGCCTAATTGCCGCCACCAGTGAGTTCTTCAACCTGCTGCTTCCGGGCATCAGTTACAAGGCCTGGGCCATTATCTTCACGGTCATGTCCTTCGTAATGGCAACACAGGGGCTGTCTCAGGTACTGGCGATTGCCGCGCCGATCATCACCTTTATTTACCCGCCGGCTATCACTCTGATTGCACTGACTCTTCTCGACCCGGTCATTTCCTACTCCTTCAAGCTGCATTACACCTACCGCCTGGGCGTCTGGGTTGCCACCATCTGGTCGGGTATCTCAGTACTCTCCGGTTTGGGTGTCGGTGGTTCTGCTTTGGCGGACTTCCTCAGTCTCGTACCTGGTCAGACCATCGAGTTCGGATGGTTCCTGCCGACTCTGGCAGCGACGGTGATCGGATACGCAATTGACGTCGTCACGCGAAAGCAGCGCGCAAATCGCCCGGCGAGTGTGCTTGCCGACGAGACCGTTGCAGAAGAGGTAGCCGAAAAGGCGTAAAACCACACCCGGTTATTTGCGTTGCATAACGTAAATACCGCACGCTAGAGAAGTAAATTCCATCCGAACAAGGATTGACTATGAGTACCCGAATGCGTTTTACGCAAACGCTCCTATTCCGCGTTATTGTCGCGATTATTCTGGGCATTGTCTGCAGCTTTTTCTTCCCGGAATGGCTGGCTCGAATTTTTGTCACTTTCAATGGCCTCTTTGGTAACTTCCTGGGCTTCTTTATCCCGGTGCTGATTTTTGCCCTCATCACGCCGGCGATTGCCAGCCTGGGCCGCGGCGCCGGAAAGTGGCTGGGTATTACCACTGCTATCGCCTACGGCTCGACGGTGTTTTCAGGCTTGCTGGCCTACGCCGCCACCCAGGGGCTCTACCCTTGGCTGCTCGGCGCTGATCAGGCCGGCACATCGGTGGATATTGATGAGGGTGCGCTGGAGAGCTTCTTCAATGTGGAGATGCCACCGCCGTTTGACGTCATGACCGCCCTGCTGCTGGCTTTCACGGTCGGTGTGGCGATGACCACCGTGAAGTCGGACTCGCTCTACCGCGGTGCGACGCAGCTGCGCGACGTGATTATGAAGATTATCTCGGCGTTTATCATCCCGCTGCTGCCGATTTACATCTTCGGCATGTTCCTGTCTATGGGCATGAACGGCAACCTGACCACGACGCTATCGATGTTCTTCAAGGTGCTGGTTCTAGCAGTCATCGGCACCGTGCTCCTGTTGGCAATCCAGTTCTCCATCGCTGGCGCCATCGCCGGCCGCAGCCCGTGGACGTCCCTGAAGAACATGCTGCCGGCTTATGTCACCGCACTCGGCACCTCCTCCTCGGCCGCTACCATTCCGGTGACGTACAAGGCCGCGCTGAAGAATGGTGTCTCGGAGAAGGTCGCTGGCTTTACCGTGCCGCTGTGCGCAACCATCCACCTGGCCGGTTCGATGATGAAGATCACGCTGTTCGCGTTTGCGGTGATGTTCATGGCGGACAAGCCGCTTTCGCCGGGCATGGCCATCGGCTTCATTCTCACTTTGGGTATCACCATGATTGCGGCTCCGGGCGTTCCGGGTGGCGCAATTATGGCCGCGGTCGGTGTGCTGCAGTCCATGCTGGGCTTCGATCAGGAGCAGGTCGCTTTGATGATTGCCGCCTACATCGCCATCGACTCCTTCGGTACCGCATGTAATGTCACTGGTGACGGTGCAATTGCCATGATTGTTAACCGCTTTGCCAAGGATGATGTCATCGACCGTTCCGAAGAGCTCAGCTTCGACGCTGAAGAGGCCAATTCCGCATCTTCCACAACCGAGGCCTAACTGGCTTCGGTGCATATGTAAAAATTAAAGAAAACATCCACCGGTCAACCCCGTCGCAATCTTTCAAAAGGCCTTCTTATGGGCCGATGCGGCGGGTGTTGGCATACATGTAAGGGGCCCGCCTTGGACTTCATTTCGACTCGCGACCCAGAGCGCACGCCGCACAAGTTCTCAGACATTCTCCTGGGAGGTCTCGCTAACGACGGTGGCCTCTACCTGCCGGTCGAGTACCCACAGGTTGACGATGCCACTTTGACGCGTTGGCGCTCCGTGCTTGTCGACGACGGTTACGCAGCCTTGGCTGCAGAGGTCGTCAGCCTTTTTGTGGACGACATTCCACTGGAGGATTTGCGCGGTATCTGTGCACGGGCGTACACCTACCCGAAGTTCTCCGATCCGGATATTGTGCCGGTGACGAAGCTGGAAGATCAGCTCTACATCGGTCACTTGTCCATGGGCCCCACAGCGGCATTCAAGGATATGGCGATGCAGCTGCTCGGTGAGTTCTTCGAGTATGAGCTGGCTCGTCGTGGCGAGACCCTGAACATCCTCGGCGCCACCTCTGGTGACACGGGTTCCTCGGCCGAGTATGCAATGCGCGGCCGTGAGGGAATCAGCGTGTTCATGCTAACTCCGGCTGGTCGAATGACCGCGTTCCAGCAGGCTCAGATGTTTGGTCTGCAGGATGCCAACATTCACAACGTCGCCCTCGACGGTGTCTTCGACGATTGCCAGGACATCGTTAAGGCCGTCTCCGGTGACTTGGAGTACAAGGCCAGCCGCCACATTGGTGCAGTCAACTCGATTAACTGGGCTCGCCTGATGGCTCAGATCGTGTACTACGTCTCCTCGTGGATTCGTGTCACTGGCGGCAACGGTGCTGAGGCGAACAACGCGCAGAAGGTCAGCTTCAGTGTGCCGACCGGCAACTTCGGTGATATTTGCGCCGGCCATATTGCGCGCCAGATGGGTGTGCCAATTGACCGCCTGATTGTGGCTACCAATGAAAACGATGTCTTGGATGAGTTCTTCCGCACGGGTGCCTACCGCGTGCGCAGCGCTGCGGAGACGCAGGCTACCTCTTCCCCATCGATGGATATCTCCCGCGCGTCTAACTTTGAGCGTTTCATCTTCGATCTGCTGGGGCGCGATGCTGAGCGCACTGCAGACCTCTTTGGTGTCAAGGTCAAGGAGGGCGGCTTCTCGCTTACTGCTGATCCAATCTTCCCAGAGGCTTCTGCCCAGTACGGTTTCCTCTCCGGTCGCTCGACTCACGTTGACCGCGTCGAGACCATCAAGGACTGCTGGGAGCGCCTAGAGGTCATGGTCGATCCGCACACCGCTGACGGTATTCACGTCGCCCGCGGCCTGGTAGACCAGGTATCCACCCCAATCGTCTGCCTGGAGACCGCCCTGCCGGTAAAGTTCTCCGAGACCATCCTGGAGGCCACCGGACGCGAGCCGGATTGCCCGGAGCGTTTCGCGGACATCATGAATGCCCCGCGCCGCGTTACCGAGCTGCCGAATGATGTCGATGTGGTGAAGAAGTTCATCGACGACAACGTGGCTTAAAACCGGGCATAGCCCAACGTCACCCCCATCCGCGCAGCAGCGATGTGGAATAGTGCCCTCTTTTTTAAGGGCAAACGGCATTATCTTGGGCTATAGGGCTGTTATTACCCCCGTGATTACCTCACAATTGTTCACATGAGTTTCACTCGAGTTAATAGCCGTCCTATGCCCCACGCGCCCGCATCTTCCCCGCAGGAAGGTTCCCAAAAGACAACCACGGTCTCGCGGGCGCTGGCCGACACACTGGCCCAGCACTGCGACCACTGCTTCGGTCTCATCGGCAACGCGAACTCCCACTTCACGTCAGCCCTTACTGAATCGGGATTCGGCTACTCCTCCGTCCGACACGAATCGGCTGCTGTCGGGGCCGCCGATGCCTTCCACCGTGCAGGCGGAGGGCTTGCTATCGCGACCGCTACTTGCGGCGCAGGATTCACCAATGCGCTAACCACTCTGGCCGAGGCCCGAGTAGCCCGTATTCCGCTGATTTTTGTCGTCGGCACGCACCCGGAACGCCCACGTCCCTTTGACCTTAATCAGGCGGCGCTCCTCGACGCCCTCGACGTCTGTCATCGCACCGTTACTCCCGAGTCCGCGCTTGACGACGCAAACTTTGCGGTCCAGCACGCACTGAGTTCTCGGCAGCCTGTCGTGCTGCTGCTCCCCTATGACATCCAAGAAGCACCGATTACGGCATCTGCGTCTGAAACACAGTCGACTAATCAGGAGCATCTGCACACCGGCCGACCAGAATGGTTGGAGTCAACTGTCGCGTCGCTGGCCGAGGAACTGCAAACTGCCCGTCGCCCACTCATTATTGCTGGTAGAGGTGTGTTGCTCTCTGGTACCGCAGATCTAGTTCGCCGCATCGGGGACGGTGCGGGGGCACTGTTTATGCACTCAGCGATGGCTCGTCATGTGCTTTCCAGTCCGTGGCAGATTGGCACCGTGGGCGGTTTTGCGCACGCGTGGCAGGTGGAGCTAGCTCGACAGGCCGATGTGGTGCTGTTCCTGGGAGCAAGCTTCAACGCTTTCCAAAACCGTGGCGGCAACATGTTTGCACCGGACGCGAAGATTATCCAGGTTGTCGACGAGCCCCATCCCGCTGCTCAGCCGTCGGTGACACCGCTATTGGCTAAGTTGGAGGAACTTCTGCCCGTACTGGCAGAGCAGCTGGAGAAGCCCAGGGGGTCGTCGTCAAGCACATGGCGTGCAGAGTTGAAGACACTGCCGACGACAGCGGAGGTCGAGTCGCTGACGTGCGCGGATGGCCGGTTGGATCCGCGGGCGTGCCTGCAGTATCTGAATCGTATCCTGCCCAATCAGCGCGCTGTGTGTACTGACGGTGGCCATTTCCTGGGGTGGGTTCCGAAATATCTTGATGTGCCTGGTCCGCAGCAGCAAGTGATTGTGGGCACGGCGATTCAGTCAATTGGTTTGGGCATGGGGTCACTTGTCGGCCTCGCGGCGGCACGCCCCAAGGACTATTGCGTGCTAGTCGCCGGTGACGGTGGCGGCACGATGGGTATTGCGGATTTACCTGCGGCGATTGAGCAGCTGCGGCGTGGTCGTGGCGGTTGCGTGGTGTTCATTAACGATGCTGCCTATGGCGCGGAGCTGCACCAGTTTGGCGATGTCGGGTTGGACACCTCGTCCATGGAGATTGCCGACTACGACTTCGCCGCAGTCGGACGTGCCTATGGCGCTCACGGTTTCAGTGTCGGCGAACCTGAGGACTTTGCCCAACTCGACGCCTACTTCCATGACGTTTCCAACTCCGATGAGGCTTCCGTTGCCGTAATTGATTTCAAGGTCTCACGGCTGGTGGTCGCGGACTTCGTGAAGGAAGTTCTGGCTAAGGCACAAAGGTAGCTTGCCGCAGGCATGATCGGGGCCATCTAGACCCCGGTGCGACCCCTCTTCAGGCCGGTTGGTTGATGGGGTCTACAATGTGGCGAGTGGTAAAGCAGCGTAACGGTAAAGATCAGATTTCATCAACAGATCAGCCCGCCACCGAGGTGGCAAAGGACCCGCGCGAGCACGTCACTGGCCGCGCGATTGCCGTCTGGCTGGCGGCGCTGATTACCTACATCGTTGCCATCGTCGGCCGCACCTCCATGGGTGTCGCAGGCGTCGAGGCGCTCGATCGCTTCCATATCAACGCCTCCCAACTCGCGCTGTTCACCGCCGTGCAGGTTGGCGTCTACGCCCTGGCGCAGATCCCGACGGGCATCATCATTGACCGCGTCGGCGCCAAGAAAACGATGGTCGTGGGCGCACTAATCATGGCACTGGGCCAGGTCATCATTGCGTTCACGACATCGTATCCGCTGGCTGTCATTGCTCGTGTGTTCATCGGCGCCGGCGATGCCACCGCATTCCTCGGTGCTATGCGGCTGCTTCCCGCGTGGTTCCCACTGCGCGTCACTCCGCTGTTCACGCAGCTCACGGCTGGTCTTGGCCAGCTCGGCCAGTTCATCTCTGCGGTCCCGTTCCTCGCGATTCTGCACGCCGCGGGGTGGGTGCCCGCGTTCTTGTCGCTGAGCACCGCGGGTCTTCTCATCGCTATCGTAGGCATGATCGCGCTTGCCGACGTCCCGGAGAACTCCTCCACAGCCAAGATGTCACTTCGTAAACGCCGCGCCGCCGAGAAGGCCGCGAAAACGGCTGCCGATGGCGGAGCCTCTGCCGCAGCCGATGAGAAACTAACTATCGGCCAGACTCTGAAGATTGTGACCACTCACCCGGTGTGCTGGCAGGGTTTCTTCACTCACTGGACTGGTTTGATGCATCAGTGCATCTTCACATTGCTGTGGGGCATGCCTCTGATGATGCTAGGTATGGGTCTTAAGCCCTCCGAGGCCAGTGTGGTGCTGGTCGTTAACACGCTGTCAGTAATTATCGCCGGGCCGTTGATGGGCATGGTCTCGGCACGCACCGGCCGCGACCGTATCAAGGTTGTTGTCGCAATCGCGTTTATCAACATGGCCGTCTGGATTGTGTTCCTGGCACCGAGCAACCCACCAGCGTACTGGGCAATTATCGTAGTCAACATCCTAATGGCCGGTCTTGGTGCAATGTCCAACTTCGGCTTTGACTCAGTGCGCGAAGAGGTCGATCGCAAGGTACTCGCCACCGGCACTGGGTTGGCGAATATGGGCGGTTTTGTGGCCACCATGCTCGCTGCACAAGGTGTCGGCTTCCTGCTGGATATTGCAGCTCCCGATGGAAATTACACCTGGGAGACCTTCCGCATTGGCTGGTTGGCTGTCGTCGGTGTGTGGGTGATCGGTTTCGTTGGCCTGCTGGTGGCAAAGCGTGCGGCAGCACGCTTTGTCGCCCAGCAAAGCCGTTTTGAGCTGGAACCTACGGAGTAGGAACTACAGGAAGCCGAATGACGGAGCGGCTAGAACAGCGAAAGCTGCTCTGGCCCTTCCAGTCCCTCCGAGTCATCCGAGTCCTCCGATCGCCCAGAGGAGTCTGCGCGGCCGCTATCCGCCGTGCGTTCGCTGCCATCGGTCTGAGCACCATGGGAAGCGCGCTCACCGGTGTCAGTTTCGGAGGCTGCGTTCTCCGGGACGTCGTCAAGCGAAGGCGTTGATGCTACGGCCTCACGCTCATACATTTCCTGCAGCTTCTCGGTCTTGGTAATGCGGACTAGCTCGGCGTAGATGACCAGCTTCATAGAACTATTGACCAGTGGCCCCAGCTGGGAAAACAGGACATCGACGTCGCCGTCAACCGCGAGGCAAGCGCGACGCAGGCTCTCCTCGGAAATAATCCAGCGAGAAGTTTCCGCGCAGGTTTCGCGGTCGCCGATGAAGTCCAACGCGAGGGCAACCTGGTTGCTGGCGACGCCATCCAATGTGGCAGCCAGGCGCTCGTTAGGTGCGGCATCCTTGAACAGGCGGGCAATCTGGACTGCCTCCGCCGTCGGCACCTGGCCAGCGGCATACTCAGCGATGAGTTCGGCCATGCGCTGAGCACCGACGTGCTGATCAGTCAGCCAGATGTCGTGCAAGGCATACATGATGGCCATGGCTTGCCAGGAGGCGTGCCCATGATAGAGAATGCCCAAGATGCCGGCCTGCTCCAGCAGCCAACCGACCATCGCTTCCCCATCGGCGCCATTGCGAGCGCAGAGGTTGTCGACATTCCAAGCCATATGCCCTTCGACGCAGCAGCCATAGAACTTCTGATCTTCCTCCAGCTGCGCGGCCAGTGACACTACTTCACGCGCGGCATACGGGTAGCCGTAGGCAAGGGTGGCATGCGACAGATCATCGACGCCCATGGTCACCCACGGAAACTCGCCGTGCCACGGACCGCGACCAACGAGGAAGCCCGCCGCGAGATACGCCCATCGGGTCGAGGCATCAGCGTTGTACCAGTACTGCAGTGCGCGCGGCGTCGGATGCCCGCTGTCAGCGTGAATCAATCCCGCGTTGACCAGCATCTCCACAATCCAGGGCGCCGCGAAAGCACTCGCCCCTATTGACGCTGCGAAGTCCTGAATCCACAGCAGGCTCGATTCCTCATACATGTGCAACGGGTCCTTCAGACGTCCGTCGCCGCTGCCCGCAGCATCCATAAACGCCGAAGCAAACGCCACCGCAGCCACCGAAGCTTCGGTCAATTCCTTTGACTCCAGCGTTGCCGGGAAAGACTCCGTCGGATGCGGCTTACGAATCGACCACATGTCGCCCTTGAGCGCCAACGCGACTGCGCCCACCAGGCGGGCAACCACTGTCGATTCGTTGCGTGCTTCCGATTCTTGCTCAAATGTCGGCATCGCCGGTTCTTCTAGCACAGTCAGCAGCAGACGCTCTTCGGCCCAGCGCACCGCGTCGGCACGTAGTTCAGACCACATATAGGAGGGCAAGTACTTCTCGTCGGTTGCCATCCAGCGCAGCTCATTGCGAATATCCACCGGAGCTGTCATCACCAGAGCCCGCACCTTCACCGGATCGCAGAGGAAGCCTGCAATGAGCTCCACCTGGCGAGCCTGCACATTCCGCACCGTTAAATCGCTGGCGTTCAGAGCTCGCGATGTGCCCTCTCCCGGCGCGTTATCCGGCTCCAGCCCCATGCGCTCCATACGGCGACTCAGCACATCCGCTGGCATATTCGCCACCAAGTCGGCGACGCGGAAGCTGAGGCTCGGTTCCGCCGGGAACACCTCCGAAATATGTGGTGGCACATGCCACACGCCCGCCGGCTCCTCCCACACGAGCCCCTGGCGCTGGCCACGGCGTAGCACATGCTCAAGCTGCTGCTTGCCGACGCGACGACGCTTGCGGTCAACGCCCTTCGGCGTATCGTGCGCCATCACGTCCGCATCCGATGCCCAATAAGCCACTTCTGTGAGGGTATCCAGCGATGCGGAATCCTCCAGAATATGAACCAATTGGGCCACATCGAGAACATCGGGATCACAAAAAGACAGCGCCGTATGCGCTGAATCCTGTGACATCAGCAATTCCACCGCCTCTTGTCCAGCAGCTGAGGTGTCAGCTGCTGGACACGTGCGGCTCAATAAAAAACGCAGGTCAGTGCCATCTAGGTTGAGAATGAAATCCTCATACCTAGGGCGTACCGAGTAATCGACGTTGCGTTCCATAGCCCACCATTATGCCCGGTCGCCGTGCTAAGACAAAGGCTGCACCCCGCTGCCACATAATGAGCCTCGCAGCGAGGTGCGGCAGACCTCTGCCCGGCCTACTCGTGGTCGGGGTTCTCCTCACCCCAAAACACACGATTGACGACACGGCTGGAGTGACGAGTCAGACGCAAATAGTGCTCAATAAAACCGTTGGAATCCGATGCTTCCCACCCCGCCGCACCTGCGACCTGAGTCAGCTGACGCCCCGGCTGTGGCAGCTGATCCGTGCGTTTACCACGCGTGAGCACCAGCGCATTGCGAGCATTCGTCGCCATCAGCCAGGCATCCCGAAGTGCGTCGGTATCCTCCTCATCTAGAATTCTGCGGTCTTTCAGCACTTCCAGACACTCCAGTGTCGACGTGTTGTGCAACTCCGGCACTTCGTGGGCATGCAGCATGATTAGCAGCTGCACAGTCCATTCAATATCGGTCAGTGCACCGGAACCGAGTTTGGTGTGGGTACGCCGATCAGCTCCGCGAGGCAGCCGCTCGGAATCAACACGCGCCTTCATACGACGGACATCGCGGACCATCTTGGCATCAGCTCCGCCCTGTGGGTACCTCAGCGGATCGATGGCCTTAAGGAAGCGGGTGCCCAGGTCTTTGTCGCCGGCAATCCAGGTAGCCCGTAGCAGTGCCTGAATCTCCCAGGTTTCACCCCAGCGCTCGTAGTAGGTCACATAGGAATCCAGGGTCCTGACAATCGGGCCCGAGCGTCCTTCTGGGCGCAGGTCCACGTCGACCTCCAATGGCGGGTCCTGGCTTGGCTTTGCCAGCCGACGACGCAACGAGTCACAAATCCTGGTTGCCCACTTGACCGCCTCGGAATCGTCGACAAGCGGCGCTCCATCGGCGTCCTTGCGGGGTTCACAGATGAACATCACGTCGGCATCGGAGCCGTACCCCAGTTCAGCACCGCCGAGTCGCCCCATACCAATCACGGAGATAACGCCCGGGACCTCCGAGTCAGGATGCTCCAGCGACCATGCACGGATTTCGGCGGCAAGGGCAGCTTCGAGCACGTTGTCCCACACCATCGACAGAGAGTGACAGACCTCTTGCACATCCATCAGTCCGAAGAGATCTGCGGAGGCAATGCGCGCGAGCTCTGCACGGCGCAACGCACGTGCCACACCAATGGCCTTAGCTGGACTGTTGTGTCGGGCAGCCGCTGCGACCAGCGCACGCCCGACTGCATCGGAGTCGGTATTCAGAAGCTTCGGCCCAGATGCACCGTCGCCGAACCGTTTAATTACGTCCGGCGCACTCATAATCAGATCAGACGCGTACGGCGAAGAACCGAGCACACGCATCAGCCGTTGGCCGACGACGCCCTCATCGCGCAGCGTACGCAGGAACCACGTTTCGTCGTGGAGCTTCTCAGAGAGCTTGCGATAATTGAGCAGACCCGCGTCGGGGTCTGGCGTCGACGATAGCCACTCCATCAGCGTCGGTAGCAGCATCGCCTGAATACGCGACTTGCGCGAGGTGCCCGCCGCCAGCGCAGAAAGATGCTCGTAGGCGCGATCCGGGTACTGATAGCCCAGCGCGGCCAGCTGGCGCTTTGCCGCATCGGCCGATAGCTGCAGGGTTCCAATGTCCTGCTCCACCACGGAGTTCAGCAGTGGACGGTAGAAAAGCTTGTTGTGCAGGGAGCGGATCTGTGAGCTGGCCAGTCGAACCTGCTTGGCCAGCGGTTTGCTGGCATCGGTGCCGCCCTCACCGACGATGCCAGAGGCGCGACCGAGCCACTGAAGAGCTTCGGTGTCGTCGTCGGCAGGCAACAAATGCGTCCGCCGCATCTTTTGCAGCTGCAGGCGGTGCTCCAGCAGACGGACGAACTCGTAGGCGTTAATCAGCGCGGCACCGTCTTCGCGACCGATATAGCCAGCCTCGACAAGTGCGTCGAGTGCCATCACAGTTGGCAGCACGCGGAGGCTATCGTCATAGCGACCATGGACCAGCTGCAGCAGCTGCACCGCGAACTCGACATCACGCAGACCACCGCGACCGAGCTTGAGCTCTCGGTAGCGAAGCTCTTCGGGGACGTTTTGGACCACACGGGCGCGCATGCGTTGAACATCATCGACGAAGGATTCCCGCTGAGAGGCGGTCCACACCATCGGAGCTAGAGCATCGATGTATTCGCGGCCCAGCTCGATATCGCCTGTCATCGGCCGCGCCTTCAGTAACGCCTGGAACTCCCAGGTTTCGGCCCAACGCTTGTAGTAGGCGACGTGGGAATCCACGGTGCGTACGAGTGCACCCGACTTACCCTCCGGTCGGAGATTCACGTCGACCTCAAAGAAGCAGTGGCAAGAAATCCGGATAAATTCGCTGGCCAAACGGGTGGCTCGGGCATCCGCCGGCTCTGCGACGAATATGACATCCACATCGGAGATGTAGTTCAGCTCTTCCGCACCGCACTTGCCCATGGCGATTACGGCCAGGCGTGTTGAGACCGGCGACGAAGGAAAGACCTGTTGCACCGCGACAGAGAGTGCAGCCGTCAACGCCGCATCAGCCAGATCACTGAGTGCCTCCGAGACCTGACGGAATGGGACTTGTGGCTGTCCCGGACGGCGAGGACCCCGTGGATACGTGCCAGCCAAGTCGTAGCACGCAATACGCATGATCAAGTCGCGGTAGGCGCACTGCATCGCAACTTCGGCCTCACGGCCGGTTAGCTTCGCACGGTACAAACCGGGGCCTTCAAGCGTGGCGGGCGCAACGACGGGGTTGCGATACTCGGGATCCTCCTGCTTTTCCAGACTGGCCTCATCAGTGAGTTCGATGACCTCGGGCACAGCCCCGACGCTGGAGAGCATCTCGCGGAACATGTCTGCCTCAGTTGGAAACTCAGCTTGGAGCAGAACCCACTTTTCTGGGTGTGCAACCAGGTGATCGCCCAGTGCACTCGAGCCGCCGAGCAGCGCAAACATACGCGTACGTAGCGGCACCTGCTCGCGCATGGCTTCATCGAGACCGGACCAGGTGGCCCAGTTCTCCAGCTTTCCCTGCTGCTCCAGCTCGTCGAGAGCGCCTTTCAGCCGCACTAGCGCCATAAGCGCCAGCTTGGGGTCGCTGGCTCCGGCAAGACCCCACAACAGATGTAGGGACTCCTCGTTGTACCACCCCAAATCTTCCAGGTCAGCCCGCGTCCGATCGTCGTTACGCAAGCCCAGCGCTGCGGGCCGCGGCACTGATTGGCGAGATGTGCGAGGTCGATTCATCACCATTGAAACTGGTCACCCAAAAAACAAATTAAAGACGAAAAAGGAAGGGGGCGGTACGGGGAAACTAGTAATCCAGAGTTGTGCGCAGCTCCCACTGCGTCACCTGACGCTGGAACTCGCGCCACTCGCGCCACTTATTGAGCAGGAAGAACTCGTAGACATGGTCACCGAGAGCATCGGCCACCAGATCGGAGCGTTCCATCTCCTGCAGCGCCACCTCCAGGGATGTCGGCAAATCGCGGTAGCCCATCGCACGTCGTTCCCGCTTGGTCAACTCGGAGATGTTGTCCTCTGCCTGCTCCGGAAGCTGGTAACCCTCCTTAATTCCCTTCAAACCGGCGGCCAAAATCACCGAGTAAGCAAGATACGGGTTACAGGCCGAGTCCAAGGAACGAATTTCCACCCGGCGCGAATGTGCCTTACCCGGTGAGTACATGGGCACACGCACGAGAGCCGAGCGGTTGGCCATGCCCCATGTCGCGGACGTCGGAGCCTCATCGCCAAATGCCGTGCGCTTGTAGGAGTTGACCCACTGATTGGTCACAGCGGAAATTTCGCTGGCGTGAGTCAGAATGCCGGCAATGAAACCCTTTGCGGTGTCGGAGAGCTGGTTTTCATCATCCGGGTCGTGGAATGCATTAGTGTCCCCTTCAAAGAGGGAAATATGAGTGTGCATGCCATTGCCCGGCAAATCCTGGAAAGGTTTCGGCATGAATGTCGCCTGCACACCGTTTTTCATTGCGATCTGCTTAATGATGTAGCGGAAAGACATCACGTTATCCGCCATAGTCAGCGGATCGGCGTAGCGCAGATCGATTTCCTGCTGACCCGGCGCATTTTCGTGATGGGAGAACTCCACAGGGATTCCCATGTCTTCCAACACCGTGATCGCTTCTTGGCGAAAGCGGGGTGCGCGGTCGTAGACCGCCTGGTCAAAGTAACCGCCATTGTCCGTTGGCACCGGCGGCTTTCCATCAGTAGCCAGGCTCTCTACTAGGAAAAACTCAATCTCCGGGTGGATGAACGCGTGGAAGCCCTCGTCGGCAAGCGCCTTAATTTGGCGGCGCAGCACCTGGCGTGGATCTGCCCACGACGGCTGACCGTCGGGCATGACGATGTCGCAGAACATGCGCGCGGACGTGATTGTGTCTTCTTTATGCAGACGCGGCATGACCTGGAACGTCGAAGGATCCGGTTGCGCGATAGTGTCAGCCTCGGAGACGCGGGAAAAGCCCTCCACCGCGGAGCCATCGAAACCAATGCCCTCTTCAAAGGAGCCCTCGAGCTCAGCCGGTGCGACGGCAACGGACTTCAGATACCCCAAAATGTCGGTAAACCACAGACGGATATAACGGATATCTTGCTCTTCGATTGCGCGGAGGACGAATTCCTGCTGACTGTTCATACTTTCCAACGTTACCCAGGTGCCCGGATTCGCGGTACACATTTTGACCATCCGGCGTGGCTAGCCAACTGCCGCACCCGTGCCATAACCGCTGCCCTCGTGGCCTCGAATTGCGGGTGACTATGGCATGCTCTATTGACATGAGCGGAAAAAAGATTCGTCTGAATAATCTGGCCGAATGGAAGGCTGAGTCTCGCCCCTGGGCAATGTTGACTTGCTACGACTACTCCACCGCGCGCGCTTTTTCCGCCGCCGGTGTCGAGCTACTGTTGGTCGGCGACTCTGCAGCAAACGTTGTCTACGGCTACGACACCACCACCGAGATCTCGCTGGAAGAAATGATCCCGCTTGCGCGCGGTGTCGTCCGGGGCGCTGGCAACGCACTTGTTGTTGCCGATCTACCCTTCGGCACTTACGAGGCCTCCGATGAGCAGGCCGTGCTGTCCGCCGCGAAGATGATGCGCGAAACCGGCGCACACATGATCAAGATCGAAGGTGGCGTGCGTATCGCCCCGCGCATCCGTGCGCTGGTCAACGCCGGCATTCCGGTCATGGCGCACATCGGTTTCACCCCGCAGTCCGTCAACGCGCTGTCCGGTTTCAAGGTCCAGGGGCGCGGTGCGGGGGCGGACCAGCTGCGTGCCGACGCCCATGCGGTAGCCGATGCTGGTGCCGCGGCCGTGGTCCTTGAGATGGTGCCTGCGGATCTGGCCACCGAGATTACCCGCGAGCTATCCATCCCAACCTGTGGCATTGGCGCTGGTAACCAGTGCGATGGCCAGGTTCTCGTCTGGCAGGATGCCTTTGCAGTTCCGGCCGATGGCCGCAGGCCGTCGTTTAGTTCGGTGTTCGAAGAGGTCGGCGAGATGCTGACCAAGGGAGCGAAGCAGTATGTCGACCAGGTGCACTCCCGCGAGTTCCCTACTGAGGCGCAGAACTTCTCGGGTTAGCTCTTCGATTCGGGGGTAGGATTAGTGGTTATGGCATCTAAGTCTGGTTCTAAGTCCAAAACTCCAACTGCGGCGTTGGAGGTGGAATCTAAGTTCTCAGCTACCCCAGAAGTGGTAGCCCCATCGTTCGATTTCGTTCCACAGGTTGGCTCCACCACCACTGAGGTGCGAAATCTCTCCGCGATTTACCTGGACACGGCGGACCTGCGTCTGACCCGGTCCAAGCACACTCTGCGTCGCCGCACGGGCGGCCCCGATGAGGGGTGGCATCTGAAGGCGCCGGGTACCGGCGGTCGCCTCGAATATGGCGTTGGCCTGGAAGAGGGCTCTGTTAACGGTGAAGGCCGCGATGCTGACTACATCGTGCCTACCGAGTTGCTTGCCCCCGTGCGCGCAATTGTGCGCAATCACCCGCTGCAACCAATCGCGCAGGTAGACAATGAGCGCCACGTCACCACGGTGTTTGCCCTCGATGGCACGCCCATGGCGGAGTTTGCGGATGATCACGTCACGGCGACTTCCTTCCTCGATGGCGGCGAAACCACTACTTGGCGTGAGTGGGAGATTGAGCTGCTCGGGGATTGGGCAAATCACCCGGACGGTAAGGCCGTAATGGCAGCGATGTCCAAGGTCGCTGAGGTGGCTGGCGCCGTGCCGTCGGAAAGCCCTTCGAAGTTGGCGACGGCGTTGGGTGACTCCATCGACTCCGCTCCCCTGCCGCCGGTTCCAGCGAAGCTGCCGAAGGGTACTCCGGGGCGCACTGTGGTCGATGCGCTGGCCGCTAACGTGGCCAAGATGGTCGAGTACGACCCGAAGGTACGCCGCGATGAGTTTGACTCGGTGCATCAGATGCGCGTCGCCACTCGTGAGCTACGCAGTCACATGCAGACCTTCCACGGCATTGTTGTGGGCGATAAGGTCGCTGAGCTGGAGAGCAACCTCAAGCAGCTGGCGGGTGTTCTCGGCGTGGCTCGTGACGCTGAGGTCGTCGCTATGCGCTGGGAGGAGCTGCTGGCCAATCGCGAAAGCGCCGCTTTGGGCGAGGAGCTGCGTGCGAATCTCGTCGAAGATGTCCAGAAGGACTACGACCGCGCTCATCAGCGCGTCATTTTCGCACTCAATTCCAGCGAGTACCTGCAGCTTCTCGACGATCTCGATGAGTTCCTCGCCAATCCGCCAATTGCCGCAAACGCGGACGAGGCCGAGGCTGGGGAAAAGAAGTCCAAGAAGAAGGACGAATCGCTTGCCGACGACGCGGAGGCCGCAGCCACCGAGGATACGTCGGCAGCTGGTTCCGAGGTCGCGGCTGAAGCTGATACTGCAGCCGCCGATGCAGCAGCTTCCACGACCTCGGACAAGACCGAGCCGGAGAAGGTAGAGGCACCGAAGGAACTCGACACCACTGCGGTGCTGCTCGATCACCTGCGCAGCGCGTTTTCGAAGTTCCGTCGTCGCCACAACCTGGTACTCGATGGCCGCGAGGATGCTGACCTGCCAGAGGCAGATTTGGACGAGCGTTACCACGATGTCCGCAAGGCTGCGAAGAAGCTCCGCTACAGCGCAGAAGCTGCTCAGAACGCGGACCTGCCGACCGAGAAGCTCTACGCTGCCTGCAAGAACCTGCAGTCGGTTCTCGGTGACTTCCAGGACACCTGTACTGCGCGTGACTTCGTACTGGCTCGCGCTAAGCGTGCCTCCCGTGCGGGCAGGGACACCTTCGGCTACGGCGTGCTTTACCAGATGGAGTACTACGACGGCCTGAAGGCCCTGGCTGAGTACGACGATGCCGTGGCAAAGGTTTTCAAGGCCTTCCGCAAGATGGAAAAGAAGATTAAGAAGGGCAAGAAGGCCTAAAGGCGTAGAGCCTTATTTTTCAGCTACTCCCCAGTCGTCATCTTCTTCATCCCAGTCGTCGGCCGCCTTGTTGCGCTCGGCGACTTTTTCCATGGCAGCGCGGGCTTCCTCTTCGGAATCGTAGGGGCCCATTCGGTCGTCCCAACCGGTTTTCTTTCCCTGAAACACCGTGCCCGTCGACGGCTGGTAGTACCACTTACTGCTGTTGTCGCTCACGATTTTTCTCCTCTTCCACATCGAGAACTTGTCGAGTTATCAAGCGGTTCTGCCACCGCCAACTCCACACATAAGCAAACTTGCAGAGAGACAACCATTTACCTGCCATGTGCGCTGCGGCGACATAAAATCCCAGTATATAGGTTTGTCACTGTCCCCCGACCCGGGTATTATCGACGGAATTGTTCACCTTAGAACACAAGCGTTGAACGCGAACACTGCACACCAGCACTATGAGTCCGATCTCTGGAGAGGTTTCACCCATGCCCGCCGCACCCGCTGTCGTAAACGACGTCTTCGATGCCGTCGGTTCTAATGCTTCAGTTGCATACGCCCCGGGTTCCATCAACCTGTTGGGTGAGGACTGCGCGTCCTCCGGCGGCATGCTCCTAGCCACCGCCATTCCGGCCTATGCTGCGGTCGGTATCGAGGAAATCGACGAGCAGCAGCTCGTTGTCGTGTACAAGCGCGAAACTACCAAGATGGATTTCCCGGATAGCGTCCCCGCCGCTTTTTCTCAGGTGCCGACCGCTGTCGCGGCTGCCATCGTCGCATTGCAGCACTCGCTGCATCTCGTTCCGCGCAACAGCAACGGCCTGAAGGTCACCATTGCCTCCACTATCGCGCCAGGTCGCGGTTTTGGAGAAGTTCCGGCAATTCAGTGTGCTCTCGCGCTGGCTCTCAATGCGCGTTTTGGCGACCGCGATGATGTGCCCACCCGCACGCGTATTGCCACCGCTATCCACGAGACCATGGTGCAGATTAAGGGGCAATCGTGGCCGCTGTACCCCTACACCACGGCACTGCGCAGCCGCCCGGACAGCCTGCTGTGCATCAACCACTCGGATGAGGCAGTCACGCAGACGGCTCTCCCGCAGTCGTTGGCGCTGACTGTCGCTTACTCCCCCGATGTCACCGGCGGTTCGCCCGACGAGGAGCGCTACGAGTTCTTCCAGCAAGCCTGCGCCGCTTTTGGCGTGCCGACTCTCGCTAGCCTCCCCGACTCACAGGAGCGGGTCGCGGACTGGGTGCGTGCTCGTCACGAGGTGCACCCGGACGACGAAGACATCCCCACCATCGGCCGTGCCATTCAGTGGCTTGACGAAGCCGACGCATCCTCCGACCGCGCCCGCGCAGTCATCGGCCACATCCGTCACAGCGATATTCAAGCAGCCATCGCAGGGGTTTCGCGCGATGTCAGTGAGCGTGGCTCCGCGCCGTCGGCAAGCTCTGTGCTGGGGCAGATTGCCGAGCTGACCGACACCATTGACTGCGAGAAGATTGCCCGTTGTGCGCCATGCCCGGGTGCGTCGCTGGTGATGTGGTCCCACGTCGACGACGCCGATCGGATTGCCTCCGCGCTTAACGACGGCGGTTCCGAGACCATCCGTGTGGAGAACACTGCGGCCGGCGCGGTGGTCGAGTAATAAAGCTTGTGTGAACGAGTCGGCCTATGAGCCGGATTCTGTCCCTCGGCGCTCCTTTCGGAAAGCGCCGGGTGGCGATCATCCATCTCGGTCTGCCATTGCTGACAGCCTGAAGCAGCACACCCGCGAGTATCGGACGGGCAGCCCTCAAACACTCGCGCACGCGCACGACGAAGCATGCGCGATTTTGCCTTGCTCCTGGTGGGGTTTACCTAGCCGGTGCAATCACTTGCCCCGCTGGTGCGCTCTTACCGCACCTTTTCACCCTCACCGGATCTCCACAGCTTTACGTCAAAGACATCGGCTGTGCGCCCGGCGGTCTATTTTCTGTGGCACTATTCCCGCAGGTCACCCTGGGTTGCTGTTAGCAACCACCATGCCCAGTGGAGTCCGGACTTTCCTCGACAGCGGCCTGGACACACTCTGTAAAAGAGGCGTCCGGTTCCGTTAACTGCCGCGATCACCCGGCCGGCTCGCTCGAATGGTTAGTGTACCCGCCACAACCGCAATTCAAATAACCCGCCGTGCTCGGCTGCTAACCACGCAGGTAGCTGGTGTCGTTAATCAGCCGCACTGATGTCGGCCCATCTGCGTAGAACTCCGCGATGGAGAGGCTGGCCAGGTCCAAGTGCAGGCGAGTGAAGATTTCAAAGCCGCAGCCGAGCCCCTGGCGCAGCAGCGACTTGATTGGTGTGACATGGCTGACTACCAGCACATCCGAGGCACCGAATTGTTGAGCGATGCGCTCACGCGCGGCGCTCACTCGGCTATCGACCGTGCGGAAATCCTCCCCCTCCGGTGGCGCCACGGCCGGATCCGCAAGCCAGGAACTGTGCAGCTCAGGGGTGGCGTTGTGAGCCTCGGAGAAAGTCATGCCCTCCCACTGCCCAAAGTCGGTCTCGCGCAGATCCTCTTCAACGTGGATGTCCAGCCCGAGCGCTTTGGCTGCCGCCTCTGCTGTCTGCTGTGCACGACGCTGTGGAGAGGCCACAATCGCCGAGAAACTCATGTTGCCGCTATCGACCAACGTCGCCAGGTGACGTGCTGCCGCTTCCGCTTGCTGTCTGCCCACCTCTGTCAGGTCGGGGTTCGAACGACTTCCCGAGTACTCCCGGCGAATCGACATTGGCGACTGCCCATGGCGCAGCAGCACCAACCGCGTGGGATCCGTAGTCGCACCCGTCCAGCCCGGCGCGCTATCGCGCTTGTCTGCAGCCTGGCTCATTTACGCGCCTTTCACCGCTCCCAGCGTTTCCGCACGCACAATCATCGCGCCACATTCAGGACAAAACGTCACTTCTTCCGGCGCGAGCGTGGTGAATTCATGCACGGTTCCTACATCGAGCTCCATGAAGCAGGAACCGCAGGTGCGTCCGTTTAAGCGGGCAACGGGGATCCCATTAGCAAGCGCTAGACGACGGTAAAGCTTGGCTGCCGAACCATCAATGAGTTTGTCAGCCTCTTCGATTCGGGTCTCTGCGATGGAAATGCGCGCAATGAGGTCAACCTCGGCGTCGTTAAGCCTTTGCTTGGCGGCGACGATGTCATCGTGCGCCTCGTCGGCGTCGTATTCGTGCTCAGCGTCGACCTGATAGGCCTCCTGCATGCGCTCGTACTGCTGGAGTTCCTGTTCAGCGCGTTCGCGGCGGCGCTTGGTGGAGCGCAGGTCATGCTCGAGGTCACGGCGCGTGGATGCGTCTTCTGCGGCACCGAGCGACAGACGATCAGCCTTTTCGCGGGCTTTCAGCTTGTTGATGTCCGATTCCAGCTTGGCAATATCGCGGCCGATATCGGAGGCGCTGAGCTTGGAGCGCGCTGCCTCACTGGCCTGACGGCTGTGCTTTTTGCGCAGCTCCTGCAACTCGGCACGCTCGGGCAGAACGTTCTGGCGGGCGGTGAGCCCATCCAACAGAGTTTGGTTTTCCGCCTTTTCCAACATCGCCACTTGGATTTGTGGACTAAGCCTCATGGTCTTCACTTCCTTGCCTGTGTCGACGATTCTGCCACTGTCCAGGGATCGGTGCGCACCTCAAGGACCTCGGTCGCGACCCCGAGCCTCTCGGCCAGGATCTCTGCGGCCTGGTAGCACCAGGGGAACTCGCTGGCCCAGTGAGCCGTGTCCACCACGCAGAAGTCCGCGGTTCGCAGTGTCTCATCGACAGGATGATGCCGCAGGTCAGAGGTAACGAACGCATCGACGCCCATCTTTGCCACAGTGTCCAGGAAAGAGTCACCTGAACCAGATGCGACGGCAACCGTGCGAATCATCCGCTCCGGATCGCCTGCGCCTCGCACGCCCCATGCCGTTGCGGGCAGGCGCTCAGCCACACGGGCGACGAATTCCTTAAATGGCATCGGCGTATCCAGCGTGCCCACTCGCCCAATGCCCACAGCCTGCTGCGGATCCAAGCCGGTGGCCTGATTGTCCACGATGTCGAAGGCAGGCTCCTCATACGGATGCGCTGCAACGAGAGCCTTGACAATCGCCGCGCGCACGGACCGTGGCGCGACCATCTCCAGGCGTACTTCCTCGACATACTCAATCTGCCCCTCGGCACCGATGAAGGGATTCGCCCCGCTCAGCGGGCGGAACTGGCCGCGGCCGTTAATGCGAAACGCACAGCTGTCGTAGTCGCCGATAGTGCCCGCGCCCGCCTCAAACATGGCTTGCGCGACCTTATCGACGTGATCTGCCGGAACCTTCACTGTCCAGGTATCCAAGCCGGGAGCCGGCTGCGGAGCTAGCGGCGCACCCGGTTCAACTCCGAGAACCGTGGCCAACTGGTCGTTGACACCCGGTCGGGCGCTGTCAGCGTTGGTGTGCGCTGCAAAGAGAGCCACACCTGCCCGAATCAGCTTATGAATAATCCGACCCTTCGGTGTATCCGCCGCCACGGAATTCACACCACGCAGAAGCAGCGGATGGTGCACAACGAGCATCTGAGCACCGGAGGCAATCGCGCGATCTGCAACCTCGTCAGTGCAGTCCAGCGCCAACGCGATGCGACGCACCTCATCCTGCGGGTCACCGCAGATCAGGCCAACTTTATCCCAGCTCTCCGCCAGTGCCGGCGGGTAGGCCGCGTCCATCGCCGCACGCACGTCGGCAACGGTCACCACCGTGTTATTGCCCTCGGCACGGGTCTGCGCAGAGTCCGTCATACATCCATCCCTTCAACATGCATTTCTCTCCAGCTTCTCTTCCAGCGTAGTGAACTCTGCCCCGCCCCATCAGTTCTGCGACAGCAAATCCGCTACTTCCGCAATAAGCCGCCGCACACTCGTCTCGTCCCGCACAGCCAGCCGCCACCACGAACCGTCCAAACCGGCGAAGGTGTCGCAACGCCGCACGGCTACTCCGCGCGCAGCGAGCCGCTGTCTCAGGCGCTCGTGCTTGACGACGTCAACCTCCGCAGCGCCCGGACCATCATGCGTGCTCAGGGCAACCCCCGGGCGTGCCAGCACAAAGGGAGCCTTGGAATCCAACACCTGCCAGCCGGCGGCTACTAACAGCTGTGTCATAGCCTCGCGCTGCTGACCAATCTCAGCGCGGATTTGTGGCAACAGCTCTGCCTCGCGACGCGCGATTGCCGCCATAGCGGTAAGTTGCAGCGTGCCCAGTGGCCAGTGCGGACGCAGTCGCCCCAACTGCGCCAGGAGCTCAGGGGTTCCCAGCGCGTAACCACAGCGCAGGCCTGCGATTGCCCAGGTCTTAGTCATGCTGCGGAAAACGATGACACTATCGGGGATACTGTTCGCTTCCCCCGGCCTGCAATCAGCTAGCGAGCACCGCCGAATAATCTCACCATCGGCGATGTCCATAAATGCCTCATCCACAACCAAGATCCCACAACGGCTGGCGAGCCCCCGCAGGTCATCCGCTGAATGAGCAACACCGGTGGGGTTAGTCGGATTGCCGATGATGACCATCCGACCGTCAAGCTGCTGGGAATGCGGGGAGGAGGCGTTCTCGTGGACGTCGGCAAGCGTAGGCGTGAGCGTGTACGGCGACGGTAGTACCAGCGAATCCACCCCGACTCCCGCGGCGCGGAACGCGGCTTCAGGTTCGGTGAACTGCGGCTGGACGATGGTGGCGGGCAAGCCCAGGTGCGGCAAGAGCGAAAAGCCCTCGGCGACGCCGTGAAGAAGCAGAACCTCGTCGGCGCTGCGATTGTGATTGGCGGCGATGGCGGCGCGGACGTCGGCATCGAGCTGCGCAGACGGATACGCGGCAAGTTCTCCAAGGGACGTGGCAAGCGAGTCCTGCAGCCACTGCGGTGTGGTGCCGTGAACATTGACGGCAAAGTCCAGGTCAGCGCCATGGGCGGCCTGATCGCCGTGATAGCGCAGCGGGTCGTCTAACATGCCATCCAGCCTAATGACCTTTTAGGATGAACAATATGTCCACTGGCCATCGTCCCACTGTCCTTATTGATGTCGACGGCACCATCGCCGATTCTCTCCCCGCAATCGCACATGGATTCCGCCTTGCGTTGGAGGCAATTGACCACCCACTTCCGCCCGAGAGCTTTATCAACACGATCCCAGGCCCGCCAATGGTGGAGACACTCGCATCCCTCGGGCTTTCCGACGAACAAGTCGACCGAGCCTTCGCTGTGTACATGGAGCATCAACACGCCGGTGCTTGGCAGCGTGCCGAGATGTTCCCCGGCTGGCCGGAGCTCCTGCGCGATTGGCGGGCAGCTGGTGTCCAACTAGCCACTGCGACTTCCAAGGGCGACTACTTCGCCCGTAAAACCTTGGACAATTTCGGGCTTCTCGACGCCTTTGACTTCATCGGCGCCGCCAGCGACGACGGCTCACGACAGACAAAGACTGAGGTCATTGAGTACACGCTCAAGGAGTTGGGCATTGAAACCGATGAAGCAGTGCGTCCGCACGGTTCGGTCGTAATGGTTGGCGATCGCATCCATGATTTTGAGGGCGCCGCACAGTTCGGCATCCCCGCCATCGCTGTTAAATGGGGCTACGGCTCGGAATCTGAGTGGGCATCGGCAGCGGCGGTGGCGTCGTCGCCTGGGGACCTGAATCGTGTTGTGCGGGAAATGTTGTATCTTTAAGACTCGTCAACGATTAGTGACAATCCTATTTTTATTTTCCGAGAAGTTTGGTTTTGCCTATTATGCTTATGAACTCGTCGCATCGTACTGAGTCCGTGTACGTCGTGTTTGTCTGCTCCGGAAATATCTGCCGCTCCCCCATGGCTGAAATCATCGTCCGTGACGCAGTTGAAGCCAATGCGCTTGCCGACGATGTCCTGCTCGCCTCCTGCGGAATCGGCGGCTGGCATGTCGGCGAACCCGCCGACGAGCGGGCACAAGCCGAGCTGGAACATGCTGGCTACGATCCGAACCACACCGCGGCACAGCTGGGCGATGAGCACATGGATGCAACGCTTTTCATCGCCATGGATGAATCGCACATCAATGGTCTACTCCACGCTGGCGTGCCAAAAGAGAAGATTCGCCTGATGCGTTCCTTCGACCCGGCATCCCCGAAGGGGGCCGTCGTGGCTGATCCTTACTACGGAGGTCCGGAGGGATTCGTCCGCACTCGAAACGAAATTGAGGCCGCGACGCCGGGAATCATCGCATGGTTGCGTGAGACTCTGGCGCTGGCCTCTGAGCGTTAAGGTTTCAAAACAACCTTTTCTTTTGTTTTGCTGGCATTGCCCCGGTTTCGAAACGCCCAAATCTTATTCAAGATGAAGTTAGCGGGCGTACCCAAGATGACGCCGATGAGGTTTGCCCAGTAGAGGCGGTTTCTAAAGCCGGTGGAGTCGTCGAAAATATCCACCGGCAGTGCCAGTGGCGAGGTGGGGTTAGTCAGCAGCGTGATGACAACCAGGTTCACAATCAGTGCTGAGATACCTGCAAATAAAAACGGGAAGAACTGTCTAAACCAGTTCGGGCGATTGTCAGTTCGGAAGGTCCAGGACCGGTTGAGCTGGAAGTTCCAGATGTTAGCCACGACAAACGCCAGAGTTGCATAGACGTGGGAGTAACGGATATTCCACCGCGTTCCGAACAAGTTCATAAACACGTCGTGCTCATTGGTGCCCAGACTGAGGCCCAACTTGCGGGCAATAATCACGACAATCAGGTTGACAACCACACCTGTGCCGCCGACCAGGCCGAACTTGATGAACTGGCGCGAGACTGTGCTGAAGCGGCGTGAAGGCGAAGATTTCGCTGTTTGCGTGCCCACCACGACACCTCTCTTTCCATCTATCCCCGGGTAGATTCCCCGTCAAATACGCTCAAATAACTTTACCCGAAGTTCACTCAATCTCCGCACCGCCAATCACCTGCCGCTCTAGTGCCATCCACACCACCGGGTAAGCTCAATGAATGTGTTTAAGAATGTGCGCCAGTTTCTGACCCCTGGATGGGTTCTCACTGCCATTGTCGCCATTGCGTTTTCCTATCTCGCATTTACTGTTCTGGCTCCGTGGCAGTTGGGTAAGAACACCGCGACGCAGCATCGCAATCAGCAGCTTGAGCACTCATTCGAGCTCGACCCCGTAGATGTCAATGAGCTAATGCCCAAGGGCAAAGGATTCGTCGAGGGCAACGAATGGCGTCGCGTTACCGCCACCGGGTCCTTCCTACCGGATACCCGCGTGCTATTGCGTAACCGCCCGGTCAATGGAGCCCCCGCCGTCCAGGTACTCGATGTCTTCGTCGCTAACAATGGCGAAAACTACCTGGTCAACCGTGGCTTTGTACGCCCTACAGACTCCAGCACCCCCAATGTTGAGCCAGCCCCGAAGGGCACCTTGACTATCTCGGCCTTTACCCGCCGAAACGAGATTCCCGCCGAGACCGCTCCAATCGCCGGCACCCCGCCGCAGGTCTACGGAATCAATACCAAGGAAGTGTCCGAGCTAGTCGACACCGAACTCAACCCCGATTGGCTTCAGCTCTCGGACAAATCCGATGCCGTCATCGAGGCCATTCCGCTGCCCACTCTGGAGTCCGGCCCCTACCTCTCCTACGGCATTCAATGGATTTTCTTCGGCGCTCTCGTGCCGCTTGCCGTCGTCTGGTTCATTCGCGCTGAAATCGTCGAGCGCAGACGAGACCGCGCGGAGCAGGAGGAGATGGCCAAGAACCTCCGCGACGCCGAAGCCGCGGAACCAGTAGATGACGCTGATGCCACCGAGGCCGCAACACCCGAATCGGACGACGACGCCACTCCGACGCCTCCGCCGGCTAAGTCCGACGAGGATCGCGCCGCCGAGCTGCACCGTCAGCGCATGGCGCAACGCTACGGCAACACTGGCCACCGCGCCGCAGGTTATCGCGATAACCGATACGACGAGCGTTTCTAACTCTCAGCTCGCGCTTTCACGCGTCGGATACATCCGGCAATTACTGCTGCTCCGGCGCAGCTGAGCGCAACAATGTTTTGCACTCGCTTGCTCAGCCCTGCGGCACGCCGCACATCGGCCACCGCAGGCCTCCGACCACTGCCAAGCACCGGGCGCATCTCCACTCCGCTGGGATACACCGTCGCGCCGCCCAGCTGCAGCCCCAGCGCGCCTGCAGCGCTTGCCTCCACGACGCCCGCGTTTGGACTTGGGTGGTTGCCGGCGTCTCGTCGCCACGCTACCAATGCTTGACGACGGTCCGGACCTGCAACCACAGTTGCGACAGCTGTAAGTCTCGCGGGGAAGAACCCGGCGACGTCGTCAAGCCGTGCACTGGCCCACCCGAACTGTCGATAGCGAGCGTTGCGGTACCCCACCATCGCGTCGAGGGTATTAGCCGCTCGATGAGCGACCACACCAGGAGCGCCTGCAATGGCACCCCACATGAGAGTGCCGGTGACTGCGTCGGAGGTATTTTCAGCGAGCGATTCGACGGTCGCTCGGGCGATGCCATCAGCGTCGAGAGCTTCCGGATCACGCGAACACAACCACGGCACAAGTTCGCGGGCGGCATCGATGTCGCCGGAGGTGAGTCGGTCAGTCATGCGCTCGCCAGTACGGCGGAGAGTGGTGCCGCCGAGCGAAGCCCACGTGGCGGCAGCCAGCGTGAGACTCGGTGCGACTGTGCTGACTGCGGCGGTAAGCGCTACCGGTGTGGCCACGGCGATTGCGGTGAACGCCACTCCGCGCGCTTTGGAGTCGGCGTAGATTCGGCGCTCAAGTTTGCTGACGGCCTGCCCGTAGAGGGCCACCGGATGGTGATTGGTGGGGTCTGCGAAAATGCGGTCAAGTGCATACCCCACTGCGATAGCCGCACCACGCCGCCAGAGGTGTCGACTTCTGGCATGTGTACGCAATCTAATCAAACTGTCCCTGCAGAACGGCTGCGACATCGAGCGGAGTGACATGCGCTGCCGGATGGCGGTGCTGCGATGCAGCCATCAAGGTGTAATCACAAGTGTGCCGGATACCGAGCAAGTGCCCAAACTCGTGGGCAAGAGTGCTGCGAATTGCATCGGGATAGAGAGTGGAAGTAACGAAAACCGTCATCTCCTTACTAATTTCCGATGCAGAAGCTAAGACTCGCGAGTCCGGCCTTGGCACATAGCGAACGTTCACAGTATCCGAATCAGCCTTGTCCTTGGTCACTTCCCGAAGCACTACCTTGCCACCGAGCTTTTCATTCCACTCTTGAGTAGCAGCATCTAGCTGTGCGCGGTACGGAAAATCCGGGGCAACAACGTAATCCAAAGTGCCGTCGGCAATGTAGGAAGGCATCTGATCCGAGAGATGGAGAATCGACGGATTATCCACCGGCTCTCCCGCATCTGCAGCCTTGACCATTGCTTTACAGGTGGCCGAATCGATTATCGGTTTACCATCCCCGCCGATTGCGTAGGCGGGAGCGCCCGCGAGCAGAGATCCGACAAAAACAATGGTGGCAAGCGATTTTGTAAAACGCACAGACCGGAAGTTTAGCACAAACAAAATCCGCCCGGATTCTCCATTACAAGAATCCGGGCGGATTATGTCTGTGCGGCGAGAGGGTTTCGAACCCCCGACCGCTGGTGTGTAAAACCAGAGCTCTACCGCTGAGCTATCGCCGCGCTGCTGCGAAACTCTAACACACGGCAAACATAGATTGCCAATTGCGCACTACAAACAGCGTTTATGTAGATTGTTTCAACAGCTCAGCTAGTAGCCGATTCAAACGAGACAGCTAAAGCCGGCTAACTAGAGCGCTGCACCAGGCAATTGCCCTGCCAATCCCCCAGCCGGAGCGCCGAGGTGTTGGAGAAACCTGCCAGCTGTGCGGACTCGTCAATCACGCCAGGATCAATGGCACCCGGCTGACCAGCGCCCGGCGTGAGTAGCCAAACGCGACCTTCATCCTCCAAAGGGCGGGAAGCATCCACAAGACCATCGACCAAGTCGCCGTCTTCTTCACGCCACCACAGCAATACGACGTCGACAACTTCATCCGTGTCTTCGTCGAGCAGGTCTGCATCCAGGAAATTCTCGACCGACTCACTGATTGCTGAGTCACAGTCTGTATCCCAGCCAACCTCCTGGACTAGCTGACCTTCCTTGATGCCGAGCCTGCTCGCATATTCATGAGCAGCGCCTGTGGCGTTGACCACTTCCCTTTTCCTCCTCTAGAAAAACTATTCAGCTCGATTTTTCGAACTATGTGCAGGAATTTTACCGCTCAAATACATTTTTCACAGCTGCAAAATAAGAATTTCCCCAAAAAGGTGCAGTTTTCGCAGTGTTCTTCGCAATGTTCGTCGTAAAGCCAAGCGGATTATTCAGTGAAAGCGTGTGTAAGAAACGGCTGGGGGCACAACAAACGATTCAGAAGTAGAGTGGAGAAAAATAACCTTTGCCTTTCCTTCAGGGACTGAAAGGAGCTCACAATGTCCGATACATCGTCAGGTACGCCACAAGCCCACTCTGATGAGTCAAATTTTGCCCTTATCCGTGATGGGGTCGCCTCCTATCTCACGGATGCAGATCCTGAAGAGACCAAGGAGTGGCTTGAGTCTCTCGACGGCCTGCTGGAAGAGGCAGGTCCGGAACGCGCACGCTTCCTCATGCTGCGGCTGCTGGAACGTGCCACGGCAAAGCGCGTGGCCCTACCGCCGCTGACCTCGACAGACCTCGTCAACACCATCCCGACTGAGATGGAGCCAGAATTCCCAGGCGATGAGGACATTGAGCGCCGCTACCGCAAGTGGATCCGCTGGAATGCGGCAATTATGGTCCATCGCGCACAGCGTCCAGGTATCGGCGTGGGCGGACATATCTCCACCTATGCGGGTGCCGCACCGCTTTACGAGGTCGGCTTTAACCACTTCTTCCGCGGCAAGGACCACCCAGGCGGCGGTGACCACGTCTTCTTCCAGGGCCACGCTTCGCCGGGCATGTACGCCCGTGCATTCCTAGAGGGGCGCCTGACCGAAGAGGACCTCGACGGTTTCCGTCAGGAAGTCTCCCTCGGTGAGGGCAATGGCCTTCCCTCCTACCCGCACCCGCATGGCATGCCGGAGTTCTGGGAGTTCCCGACGGTGTCTATGGGGCTGGGACCAATTAACGCTATCTACCAGGCCCGTTTTAACCGCTATCTCCACGACCGCGGCATCAAGGACACTTCCCAGCAGCACGTTTGGGCCTTCCTCGGTGACGGCGAAATGGACGAGCCGGAATCCCGTGGTGCCATTCAGCATGCGGCGCTGAACAACCTGGACAACCTGACATTCGTCATTAACTGCAACCTGCAACGTCTCGACGGTCCGGTGCGCGGTAACACCAGCATCATCCAAGAGTTGGAGTCGTTCTTCCGCGGCGCTGGTTGGAATGTCATCAAGGTCGTTTGGGGCCGCGAATGGGACGAGCTCTTCGCCAAGGACAAGGACGGCGCACTAGTCGACCTGATGAATAAGTTCTGCGATGGCGATTACCAGACGCTGAAGGCTAACAACGGCGCTTGGGTGCGAGAGCACTTCTTCGGCCGTGACCCGCGCACTGCCAAGCTGGTCGAGGACATGACCGACGAGGAGATTTGGAACCTCCGTCGCGGTGGCCACGACTACCGCAAGATTTACGCTGCCTACAAGAAGGCCTTGGAGACCAAGGATCAGCCGACTGTCATCCTGGCGCACACGGTTAAGGGCTATGGCCTTGGCCACAACTTCGAGGGCCGCAACGCGACCCACCAGATGAAGAAGCTAGCACTCGACGACCTGAAGCTTTTCCGCGATAACCAGCGCATTCCAATCTCCGACGAGGAGCTGGAGAAGGATCCCTACCTGCCGCCGTACTACAACCCGGGCCCGGAGTCCGAGGAAGTGCAGTACATGCTGGAGCGGCGTAAGGAGCTCGGCGGTTTCGTGCCGGAGCGCCGCACTAGCTACGAGCCTCTGACAGTGCCAAAGCCTGAGAGCCTGAAGAACCTGCTCAAGGGATCAGGTAAGCAGAAGGTTGCCACCACTATGGCGACGGTGCGTGTTTTCAGGGACCTGATGCGCGATAAAGAACTCAAGGACCGCTTCGTGCCCATCATCCCTGATGAGGCCCGTACTTTCGGCATGGACTCCTGGTTCCCGACGCTGAAGATTTACAACCCGCACGGCCAGAATTACACTCCGGTCGACCATGAGCTGATGCTGTCCTACAAGGAAGCGAAGGACGGCCAGATTCTGCACGAGGGCATCTCCGAGGCGGGCTCTGTGGGCTCGTTTACCGCTGTCGGCTCAGCGTACGCCACCCATGGCGTGGCCATGATTCCGCTCTACATCTTCTACTCGATGTTCGGTTTCCAGCGCACGGCTGACTCCATTTGGGCCGCTGGTGACCAGATGTCCCGTGGCTTCCTGCTCGGCGCTACAGCTGGTCGCACGACGCTGACCGGTGAAGGCCTGCAGCACATGGACGGTCACTCCCAGCTGCTGGCGGCTACGAACCCGTCTGTGGTCTCCTACGACCCGGCGTTTGCCTACGAGATTGCCTACATCGTCTGCGACGGTATCGACCGCATGTACGGGCCAGAGCGCGGCGAAGATATCATCTACTACCTGACTATCTACAATGAGCCGACTTCGCAGCCGGCCGTCCCGGAAGACCTCGATGTCGAGGGGCTGCTTGGCGGTATCTACCGCTTCCGCAAGGCTGAGGGCGACAAGCATGTCAACCTGCTGGCTTCCGGCATTGGCATGCAGGAGGCGCTGCGCGCCGCGGACATCCTGGAAGACTACGGCGTGGCTTCCTCGATTTACTCGGTGACATCGTGGAATGAGCTGGCCCGCGATGGGCACGAGCGTGACACTGAGCGTCTACACAACCCGACTGAAGAGGTCGACGACGCCTTCGTTACCCGCCAGCTGTCCGACACCGATGGGCCGTTCATCGCAGTGACCGACTTCCAGCGTGCGGTCCCGGAGCAGATTCGCAAGTGGGTTCCGGGTGACTACACCGTCCTCGGCACCGACGGCTACGGCTTCTCGGATACCCGTCCGGCCGCTCGCCGCTACTTCAACTCCGACGGCGAGTCAGTCGCTGTTGCGGCCCTGTCCGCGCTGGCACGCGCTGGCAAGCTCGACATGGATGTCGCCCAGGAAGCCGCTGAAGAGCTGCAGATTACCGACCCAACTGCAACCATCCAGGACGCTGAATAATGACCTCAAGCCTTGGAGATCAGCTCAGCGCCCTACTGGGCACACAGGTCACCGGCGCCGGTGACGCTGGCGATGCCTCACCTAATGCAGCGAACGGGGGCCCGAAGAAGAGTTCCGCCGACGCTGACCTGCCCGCAGGTCTTCACGGCGAGGTCGCGGCAATCGTCAAAAAGATGGCTAACGACGAGGTGGAGTCCTTAGAGCTCTCCACCCCGCTGACCGACTACGGTTTTGACCGCCTAAGCGTCGTAGAGTTGGCCGTCCGTTGCGAAGAAGAGCTGGGAGCCCGCGTTGAGGACGAGGACATTTCCTCGTTTAAGACCCTCGGCGATGTAGTTGACTACATCGCCGCCCGGCGCGGGTAGAGCTGCAGCACGTTAGCTGCCTCTACCCCACCAAGGTCTGCGTTGCCAGCGGTCGAGTTGCCGCTGGCACTGTCGGTCCCGGCAGGGGTGGACGTCGTAAAGCAGTCTTCGGGGGCGTAGCCTGCCGTCATCATGCGCATCGGCTCTAACACGCGGTCCCACGGCCCACCGATGGCCGCGTCGAGGGCACCTTTGATATCGCCGCCGCGCGCCATGATGGAACGCAGTGCGTCTTCGTTGACCACGATGTTTCCGGCGGCATCGGTCTGTCCGGCGAAAGTCCCCAGCTGCGGGGTATGGCAGTAGCGCATACCGTCGATGGCGTAGCCGTCATCATCCACGGCTGGGTCTTGCGCCAGCTCGAAATAGAGGCGCGGCCACCTAGCCAGGTTGTCCACCAGTGTGGCGATGGTGTCAGCACTTGCAGTGAAAGGCACCTCGGCGCACAAAGTGGCATCCTGGTCGGTCGCACGCCAAATATCCCGGCCTGGCTTAGTGCCATCGGGCATGCTGAGTCGGGCCAGCGCCCACGTGATGTGTGGTTGCAGCGGCCCTGGCATGCTGTGAATCCACAGAACGCCTGAAAGTTGGGTGCGCATAGACGAAGGTCCTCGGAAAAGTTGCGGTCAATTGGTGTAAGACGAGATTCGTCTTCCCCTACGAACTCATCCAACGACACTTGCCACACTGCAGAAAAAGCACTGCGGTAAAACAACACTTCTGAGGTTTACGTTGCACGTGTTTATGATTGTTATTTCCGAGACGGCTGCTGGCAACCCTCAAGTTGTCCTTAATCCCCCAGATGTGATTTAACGCTGAGACGAAAAATCGGCGCCGCAAGCGACGCCGGCTTACTCCACATCCCCTTAATCCTCAGCGTGTTCTTCCAGCTCACTCCAGAGTTCGTCGTTGAAGTCGGCCCATAGAGGCTTTGCCCACTCGCCGAAATCTCGGTCGGTCAGCGCGATTGCCGCCCGTCCGGTTGGACGATGCAGCCACAGGAATGTGCCCGCTTGCCCAAAATGGCCTGCGACATCCTTGGGCATCGAGGCACCAAACCACAGCCCCTGCTTGGAATCGGGGTGCCCGAAGATTTCAAAGCCCAGGCCCCAATCGGCCGGACGTTGCATACCATAGCCAGGCACAACACCATTCAGCCCCGGGAACTGCACCGTCAACGCCTCAGTCACGGTATCGGGATGCAGAAGAGTCGGGGCGAGAATCTCATCGACGAAGGCCATGAGATTAGCGACGCTGCTACGCGCGCCATGCCCTGCCGATCCATCCAGCACGGAATCTGACATCCCCAGCGGCTCAAACACGGCCTGGCGCAGGTATTCACTAAACGGCATGTCTGCCTCCGCAGCGATGGCATCGGCGATGATTTCAAAGCCCGCGGAGGAGTAAATGCGCCGCTCCCCTGGTTCTTTTTCCAGCTCACGGCTGGCAAACCTCACCCCGCCGGCGTGCGCCAGAAGGTGACGCACAGTCGCGCCGTGACCGGGTGGCGTGAGCTCTTGGTCGAGCTCCACCGCGCCCTCCTCGACGGCCACAAGCATGCCCACAGCGGCCAGTAACTTGGTCACGCTAGCGAGCTCAAAAACGCGACCGCTATCACCGTGGGTATGCCAACTGCCATCGTCGGCACGCACGGCAGCCGCGACCGTGTCAACTGGCCACTGATCAACTTGCGCAAGAACAGAGGGCTTCCAAGAAGTCATGTCCTCAAGACTACGCAAGCGTGGCGGACTCGGATTTTTCGGCGGACTCGGACTTCTCAGCAGGCGCGTCTGCAGACTCGTCGTCCGACTCGTCGGCTGGCGACAGGTCGGCGTTGGCGCTGGCGTCCCACTCGTCCTTGTCCCAGATTCCCGCACGCTTTGCGACGACCAACGGGACCACAGCCTGACCGGTGACGTTCACCGCAGTGCGGCCCATATCCACGATCGGCTCGACAGCCAGCAGGAGACCGACGCCGGCGAGTGGCAGGCCAAGGGTCGACAGAGTCAGGGTCAGCATGACAGTAGCGCCGGTGGTGCCAGCAGTTGCTGCCGAACCGATGACGGAGACGAAGATGATGAGCAGGTAGTCCGTGAAGTCCAACGGCACACCGTAGAACTGCGAGACGAAGATAGCCGCGATAGCCGGGTAAATGGCGGCGCAACCATCCATCTTCGTGGTGGCGCCCAGCGGCACGGCGAAGGAGGCGTACTCATCCGGTACTGCCAGACGACGGGAGACAACGCGCTCAGTGACCGGCATGACGCCCATAGACGAACGGGTGAAGAAGCCGAGCGAGGTCACTGGCCAGACGCGACGGAAGAAGTCGATTGGGCTAATGCCATGAATCTTCAGCACAACTGGGTACACAACTGCGATGACCAGGAACAGACCAATGTAGATGGCAATGGCGAACTTGCCCAGGCTGCCGAGTGCTTCCCAGCCATACTCAGCGACGGCGTGGCCGATGAGGGCTGCGGTACCAATCGGTGCCAGACGTATGACCCACCACAGGACCTTCTGCACGATGGTCAAAAGAGAGCCGGAAAACTCGATGAATGGCTCAGCCTTCGGGCCAACCTTCACCGCGGCGACACCGAAGACAATCGCGATGACCAGCAGCTGCAGGACGTTGAAGTTCAGCGATCCAGATACAGCACCGTCAGATTCGCTGATCTTCACGCCAAGGCCGAGGAAGTTCTGCGGGACAATGCTCTGCAGGAATCCCCACCAGGAGCCCACGGAACTCGGCTCTTGCGCTGCCGAGGCATCCACACCAGAGTTAACGCCCGGTTTGATGACCAAGCCCAGCACGATGGCGATGACCACCGATACAAAGGACGTAATGGCAAACCAAATCAGTGTCGAAACAGCCAGCTTGGCTGCGCCTGCGACCTGGCGCAGGTTGGCAATCGACACCACGACCGCGGTGACCACCAGCGGCGGGATGAGCAGCTTCAACAGCGTGACGTAGGTACTGCCGACCTCGTCGAGCGCTGTGCGCAGCGAGGAGTCATCGCCAGTACTGCGGGCCATGAAGCCCAAAATGAGACCAATAATCAGGCCATAGACAACTTGGGCACCGAAGCCGGTCGCCCATTTAAATTTATTCACTTTTCCTCCTGGAGTTTTATTTCTCTGAAAACACTTGTGCCGCGCCTTATGCCGTCTGACAAATGCGCGCGACGGGATCCGAGGCCGCTGAGCTCAGCCTCGAAGAGACAGGCGCAGCGAGGCGGAAGCCCCGAAGTGTTTAGCGACAGGAGGAAGTGGAGATTCGGCCGTAATCGAGCCAACGCCGCTTTGTGAGCATTTTCATGTTGGTCATTTCTATCTAGCAAGTCCGGTCAAGAGACAAACGATAAGACTGCCACGATTGATGTTGTGACACCAATTTCCAACACGGCCCCTCACCCGAATATTCCACATCGCTAATTCGATTTCTCAGCCTGCCTGCGCAACTGCAGTACCTTCAACGAGCAGAGGAAGCCAATAGTCAACGCGCCGACAGCGGAATACAGCGCAAACTGCGTGGCATGTGCAAACGCATTTGTCAGCGGCACCAACACACCGTCGGGAGCACCCTGCGCACGCAGACCAATCAGCATCGAGCCGGCGGAATCCTTCAGCCCCTGCCCCATCTGCTCCAGGCCCGGCGACAGCTTCGCGATCTCACGATCCAGCCCAATCGTCAGCGCCATACCACCGAGCGCAGCACCGAGCGCCGAACCAATCTGCCGAATCGTCGACTGCGTTGCCGATGCCTGCCCCGACAGCCGCACCGGAATATCACCAAGCACCAACGAGGTCAGCTGCGCCGATGCCAGACCAAGACCCAGACCGTAGACAATCAATGCAAACACAACCAGCCACAGCGGCAGGTCAACGCGCTCTTCGGCCGCCAACTGCAGCGAACCAAAGACCTCGAGACCAAGGCCCACAATCACCACACCGGCCGGGGTAATCCGAGCTGCCAGATGACGCGCCATGGCACCTGCGAAGAACGCACCGAGAGCCATTGCTGCCAGGACCAGGCCGGTTGCGATCGTCGATAAGCCAATCGCCGACACCAGGTAGAGCGGCAGCACGAAGACCAGCGCGAACTCACCCACCGCGACAAGCATCGCCGTGGTATTCCCCCAGCTGAACGTGGCGTAGGAGAACATCGACACGTCCAACAGCGCAGGATCCGCGTTCTTCCGACGACCGTTTTCCCACAGCACGAAAGCGACAAGCACCACCGCACCAACCAAGAGCGTGACGACGGGTGCGGAGGGAAAAGCAAACCCTATCTTGGCGCCCTGAATGATGCCGAAGACCACGGCGCCAAAGCCGATTCCAGACAGCACCAGCCCAAGGACATCGAAGCCACCCGCGCCATTGGTATCGCCTGCGGTGTTCGGCACCCAGCGCAGCGCAAGGACGAAAAGCACGACGGCGATAGGCACGTTGACCCAGAAGATAGCTTCCCAACCAGCAAACTGCGTAAGCACGCCACCCAGGAGTGGGCCGACTGCTGCAGCACCAGACATGACCGCACCCCAGATGCCGAATGCGGTGGCACGATCTTTATCACGGAATAGTGCGTTCACGCTGGACAGTGTTGATGGCAGAATGCACGCGCCACCAATGCCTTGGATGACGCGGGCAATGACCAGTGGCGCCAAGGCTGTGGAAAGTGCGGCCACGACGGAGCCGACCGTGAAGATGACCAGACCGACGAGAAAAAGCGTTCGACGGCCGAAGCGGTCGCCAGCGCGGCCAGAGGTCAGGAGTAGTGCGGCGAAAACGACGGAGTAGATTGTGGTGATCCACTGCGCGCCCACGATGTCGAGACTCAGCTCCGAAATGATGGTCGGCAATGAAACACCGACGATGGTGCCGTCCAGGACGATCATGCCGAGGCCAACCGCGAGCACGAGCAACCCCCACCATCGCTGTGGTGAGGCCGCGAACTCAGCGATCTGATCCTCGTTGGCGATTGCCATGACGGGGGTGCCCTTCGCTTTCGCTGTGGCACCGGCTTGTGCGTCGGCTGAGACGTCGGCGCTGCTCAAGGGAGGTTTTGTACTCATAGGATTAATGCTAGAAGTGTCCAAGCACTGATTCATCAACCGAAAGTCGTAACTTTGCGGGGGCTTTGGTTCGTTGAGGATGGGGAGGCAGCTTGCTTCATCCCGCCCGGGAGATGAGGTCATTGAGAACGAGGGACAGATTCATTGGGCCTGTGTAACTGCTCCCAGAGTCGCTGGCTATAGGGCTTTTATCACCGCACGGTGGCAGATTGCTATGATGCTATGAGGTTTTGGGCATTGGTTCATAGTGCTTAATTACCACTTCACAGTGCCAAATCCTTGCCCCTATAGCTCAGTCGGTTAGAGCAGAGGACTCATAATCCTTTTGTCGCAGGTTCGAGCCCTGCTGGGGGCACGATGTGAAGTCTCGCAGCATTCTTGACAGTGTGCTGTGGGACGTTTCCGCTTCCCAGCGCCGATTTTGGGGGCTGCTGTCTCGCAACCTGCTTGCCAAGATGTCTCATGACATTGTTGACACTTTTAGGCGGTGGGGTTACTCCGGCAGGTGGGTGGTGAGCGGCGTGGGGCGAAGTGCTCTATGTTGGTTTTCTTTTGGTAGTTGGCCGTTGGGTCGATGATGTGTCGAGCCCTGGAAGACCGCTCGGTCCCCCATTGCGGGCGTTCGGCACGCCTGACTTGGGTTACCGAGTTAGCTATCACTATCGAGCCCACAGCCGGGCATAGGCCGGCGACGAATCTAGCAAATCCTCATGCGTCCCCGCTGCGGCCACGCGCCCGCCGTCCAACATAACGACCTGATCGGCAGCCGCCAACGTGTGCTCCTGATGCGCGATTACTAGCACTGTCGCCAATCCGCTGAGTTCGCGCAGTGCCTCCTGCACAGCCACGGCGGCGGACGCGTCGAGCGATGAGGTCGCCTCATCCAGCAGTAACACAGGCGCTCGCTTCAACACAGCGCGGGCCACTGACACACGCTGCCGCTCGCCGCCCGAGAGCAGTCTGCCACCTTCACCGACGCGGGTCGCCCACCCTTGTGGCAAGCGATCGACGATCTCGTCGACCCGAGCTATTTTCGCGGCGGCGTTCACCTCGGCGTCCGTGGCTTCTGGACGACCGAGCAACACGTTCGCGCGCAGGGTGTCGTCAAGGAGATAGACGTCCTGGAACACCAACGACGTTGCCCCGAGGACATCGGCACTGGCCATGTCGCGAACATCCACGCCGTCGAGCCGCACGGCCCCTGCGTCCACGTCATGGAAGCGGGCGATCAAGCGAGTGAGCGTGGTCTTGCCCGACCCGGATGGCCCGACGATGGCAGTAACTGATCCCGGCGCAACAGTCAGATTGAGATCATCAAACACCATCGCGTCTCCGTAGCCGAAGCGCACTGCGTCAATCGCAATCTCCGGCGGATGCGTCGGTGCTGGGACTGGCTGCTCGGGTTCCGGTAGCCCCGGCTCGTCTAGCAAATTGACCACCTGGTCGAGTTCACGATCCATGCGGCGCAGCGCCGTGCCGAGTTCAGAAAGTGTGCGGAGGGGGCCCATTACCTGGGTGACGATCAGGATAAGACCGATCATCACGAGCGGGTCCACACCGCCGAGACTGCGCCATACGGCCACGGTGACCACAGCGCCAAAGACCGTCTGTACCACGACACTCTGGACAATCATCGATGCGGCGGAGGCCAGCTGGGCCGACATACCGAGGCGACGTTGTCGGTCAAGTGAAGATGCCAGGGGTGCATAGCCAGAACCTGCCACTCGCGCCCCGCGCAGCGCCGTCTGGTGCTTGGCCAGGTCGAGCAGCGCGGCATCCGTGCGGTGTTCCGCGGTGGTGAGTCGGGCGTCGGCCCGGGCACTCCAGGAGCGAGCCAGCACAGTCGAGGCGTACACGAGCGGGACCCCGACGGCGAGCGAGAGTCCCAGCCGCCAGTCAAGGAAGAAGGTCACGAGCACTAGAGTCAACGGAGTCGCCACGTAACCGATGAGCGGAGCAAGCACGTCGCCGATCGCGGTGGCGACGAACATTGTGCCGCGGACCGAGAGCCGTGAGGCGTTGGCTGCGGACCCGCCATCGAACCACCCCATCGGCAGACGCATGAGCTGCCGCGCCAGTTGGCGATGCATCGACGACATCAGAGACATGGTCAAATCGACGCTCCCGCGCGTGACCCACACCGTGAGTAGGGCATGGACGCCGGCGCAAACCACCATTGCGATCAACCACCAGAGCGTCGAGCTGAAAGTCTCCTGGGCCAGGTGGGCCAGTACTGGGACCAGACATGCCAGTGACAGTCCCTGTGCGACTCCGGCCGCCACAGCCACTGCTGTGAATCGCTGGAGTGTTGAGCGTCCTTCTTGTCCAGCGATCCGTTCAATCTGCGTGATCATCGAGCACCTCCCGTGACGGCGGCCTGGTTGCGCCATAGCGCGGCGTACTGCCCATCGGCGGCGAGCAGGGATTCGTGTTCGCCTTGTTCGACGATTCGCCCTTGGTCGAGGACGACGATCTGGTCTGCGTGGGTGATCGTGCCAAGGCGGTGGGCGATCATGATGACCGTGCGTCCCCGGGTCAGTTCGGCGAGGGCCTGCCCGATCGCGGCCTCATTCTCGGGGTCGATCGCGGAGGTGGCCTCGTCGAGTATGAGCACGTGAGGGTCGGCGAGGATGGCCCGCGCGATGGCCACGCGCTGGGTCTCACCGCCGGAGAGCCGAGCGTCTTCTCCGACAACGCTGCCGTATCCGCGGGGTAGTTCGCGGATCCGCGCGTCGATCGCCGCTAGGGAGGCGGCGTGCTGGATGTCCTCGTCGGTCGCGCCCGGACGCCCGAGCGCGATGTTGTCGCGGATGCTCATGGAAGGCAGGCTCGGGCTTTGCAGCAGGATGCCGACGTGTTGATGGAGCACGTGCGGGTCGATGTCGCGCACGTCGACGTTGCCGATCCGGATCGCACCGGCGTCAACGTCACGGAAGCGGGCGATGAGAGATGCGAGGGTCGATTTGCCCGAGCCAGAGGCCCCGACCAACGCGGTGACCGATCCTTCTCGTGCGGTGAGCGACACCCCATGCAGCACCGGCTCATCTGGCGCGTACCCGAAGGTCACGTTCTCGATCGAGACATCGGTCCCGGCGGGCTCGAGGGGATGTTCAGCCACGAGGAGTTCGGGCTCGTCGAGAAGGGTGATGAGTCGTCCGGCGGCTTCTAGCCCGTCGTTGATGTGTTGTTGCCCGGCCCCGACCGTGAGCAGCGTGGCGGGCAGCGACAGAGCGATCATGGTGACCACGACGACGTCGGCGACATCGCTCCACCCGGCGGCGACCATGGCAGCACCGGGAACGACGACAGTCAGCGCGACGACCGGCAACCCCAGGGCCGTGAGAGCGATGGCGTGGGCACGCATCTGGGGTGTGACAAGCGTGCGGAACTCCGAGGTGAAGTCGTCTGACGCCCTGGTGAAGCGCGCCGAGCCAGTCTCCTCAGCCCCGAACACGCGCAGCACTGCGATCCCATCGACGAACTCGATTACCGCGGCGGAGACCTCGGAGAGCGACTCGGCAATCCGGGCCATGACAGAGCGCATGTCTCCGGGCGCGAGCACGGAGAACAGGACCATGTAGGCCACCGGACTGATCACGCAGCACAGCCCGAGTCGCCAGTCGATGGTCAGTGCGACGATGACGCCGACCACCGGTGTCAGAACCGCCGCGGTGATCTCGACCAGCGCGTGGGCGACAAGGTGGTGGAGGCTCGCGACATCGTCTTGGATTATGCGGCGGACGCGTCCGGAGGAGCTCTGATCGAACCATCCCAGTGGGAGTCGGCTCAGCTTGTCGGCCAGTTGCACGCGCAACTCGGCCTGTAGCCGCAGGTCGACCAGATGGGTGATGAGCAGCGCCAGCGACCCCAGGGCGAGTGCGCCACCGAGTCCACCGATGAACCACCATACTGCTGGCCACACCTTGTCAGTGCCTAGGAGTAGTTCATTGACGATCCGGACCAACGCCAGCAGTGGAATGGCACTGGCCAAGCTCCCGAGCACCTGCAGCAAAAGGGCGACGGCGATGGGGGCGGACACCGGGCGGAGAATGCGCCAGGCGGGTTTCCCCGTGTTCGCACTATCCTCCGTCGGCTGACTTGTCGGCCCCTTGGGCGCCGTGGTGGGTTCGTCAGTCGCGTCCGACACTGCGTTACCTCCTCAGTAGACAACCACTCTTGTTTTATATAAGGCTATCCTAACCTAACTAGTAACGCGTCTGTAAGTACGTCGGTGATTCCGAGGCACCCACAGCCATGAGCGGTGGACAGCCGGTACCGCCGAGGACATCGCGGTGTGACTGAAGAAGCTCAGGTGTCCGTAGAGGTCAAGCCCCGTGTAGGCGCTTTGTGTTTAGAGCACGTATTTGACGACACCATGGTGAGTTTCGAGTAACACCCGAAGCGTTCGGTCTTTGGGCAGGGTTGGAGGTTAAGGGGGCTAGTTCATCGACTGCCGGGGCTATTCCCTTTTTGTCCCTTTTCCTCTTCGCCCGTTTTCTTGTCCCACTCCTAGCTCCCGGGACTACCCTAGGCAGCTCACGCCCACTTCCCCGACATCCGGTTGTAGCAGCTGGCGCATAGGGAGATGTACTTCGGCGCTTCGAGTGCCTCAATTTCCACGGTTTCGCCGTCGAGGATAATGCTGCCGTCCGGATTCAACCGTGCAGTAAAGATGGCCTTCTGCCCACAGGTGCAAATTGTCTTGATTTCCTCAATGGTGTGGGCAACTTCGAGCAAGCGCTGGGAGCCTGGGAAGGCATGCGTGCGAAAGTCGGTACGCAGACCGTAGCAGAGCACCGGAGTACCGCGAAGGGTAATTCCCAGCAACTGATCGACCTGGTCAGGGGTAAGAAACTGTGCCTCATCGATAATCAGGCAATCGTAGCCGTCGGCAAGCGAGGAAAGGTCATCGCCATCGTGGATGAGGTGCGCGCGTTCCGCGATTCCGATGCGGGAGTGCACATCACCGTCAGCCAAAGTATCCACGGCCGGCTTGGCGATCAACGGTCGCATGTCGCGCTCGCGGTAGTTGTGGGCGACGCGGAGGACCTCGATGGATTTTCCGCTGTTCATGGTTCCGTAGCGGAAGTACAGTTTTGCCATAGCCATCGATTGTAGGGCATCGATTCGCAGGCTCTGACGGCTGTAAACTCGGGCCGCCAACACGGATTTGAATTCCCGACTATCCTATATTTTTATGCAGCCGATTCCTGACCTGAATGAGAATCCAACAGTTGTTGTATGTGGATCTATCCACCTAGATACCCTGGTACAGGTCGATAGCGTACCCGCAGAAGGTGGCACGCTCATCGTTGATGACGGCACGAATATGCTGGGCGGCAAGGGCGCCAACCAGGCCGTTGCTATCGCTTATGACGGTGTCCGTGCGATTATGGCCGGAACTGTTGGCGAGGACCGCGCAGCGGATTTCGTGGTCGAGGAACTCAACGCACACGGCGTAGATGTCCACTCCATTCAGACTTCCTGGGATTTGCCGACCGGCAGCGCTTTCGTCGCAACGAACCGCAAGGGTCGCCCGGTGATTTTTGTCCAGCGCGGTGCCGATGCGCTAACCGACCCCACCGATTTCGTCGACGAGTTCGCATCAGCGGATGTCGTGCTCGCGCAAGGCGAGCTACTTCCGGAAGCAACTGAGGCCATCGCGTCCGTCGCATCCATGTACAGCGCGCGTCTGGTACTGAACCTCAATCCGGTCGTAACCGTTACACCTGCGCTGATTGACCATGCAGATCCGCTGATCGTCAACATGAAGGGCGCCTGGGAAACAATCCGTCGCCTGGACATCGCCGAGGGCATCCGCGCTACCGACTACCGCGCACAGCTCGAGGCACTTCTGCAGTACTGCCCCAGTGTCGTCATGCTCCGGGGCGACCACGGCTGTCTCTTCGCACAGCACTCCGACGGTCTCGACGACGAGCCGACAATCTACGAGCACCCCGCGCTTAAGCTGCCAGAGGAGAAGATTGTCGACGGCACTGGCTCCGGTGATGCGTTCGTCGGCACGCTTACCGCGGAACTGGCTAAGGGCACCTCGCTTTACGACGCCGTCCCCCTGGCCACCGCAGCAGGTGCGGCAGCCGTACAGGCCGTCGGCGCATGCTCCGCTTTTGTGCGCCGCGAAAAACTGCTGGAGATGGTCGAGGCGGAGGATTTTCCCTCTGTGAAAGAGTACGAGGGCTAAGGGTCGTCAACGACTTGGTGCGCGAGCTGGCGCCGATTAAGTCAGTGCCAGTCGGGCCAGTGGAGCCAGTGGGGCCAGTGGGAAAACCTACCCAGCATTGTCTGGCAGAACGGGCTCAAGCGCCAGCATCACCAAGTACCAACTCAACGCGTACCCGATGAGGAAGACATAGGTAGCAATCGCGTAGATTTTCGCCGGGAAAAAGAATATGGCCGCGGGCACGATGAGAAGCGCCAAAACTGCGAGCGCAGTCCGCGGCAGGTTTTTGACGGTCATGCTGGTGGCCGTTGCCAGGGTTCGGCGTAGCGACGACTGACCGTCGGAAAGCGAGCACAGCGAGTAGACCCACGCGGTAATTCCCAGCAGGATTAGCGCCCCGGAGGTAACTCCTGCGGCGAAGATCAGGCCGACAGTGCCGAGGTCCGCGCGGGAGATAACGTAAAACTCATAGCCAATGCCACTGGCGAGAACCAAGGTGAATAGCCACCACACGGTTGGTGTGCGCCAATTGTCCAACAGTGCGCGCAAGAAGCGCCGTACGGGCCTTGAGCCTTCGTCACGGACCATGTCGCGAGCGACCACTACCCCAGCGCGAGTTGCGGCGCCTGCAGTGACTATCGGGATGGATGCGACGATCATCAGCAGGTTGATGATTACAAGGTCTGCTAACAGCGACCAGGCTGCGTAGAACTTTGTATCGGTGCTGAAAAATCTATCCACGGGTTCATATCCTAATAAAGGCTGATTAACAGACGAAAGCCTCAACCTACGCGGTTGAGGCTTTCGCTTTCGTAAAACGCGGTGCTTGGCGTCCTATGCGCTAACGCTTAGGCAGCTATCCCTTAACGGCACCCGCAGCAACACCCTCGATAATGTGCTTCTGGGTGGCGACGTAGAAAATCACAATCGGAATGATTGCGAGCACCAGCATTGCCATCATCGCGCCAAGGTCACGGTTACCGTTGGAGCCAACGAAGCTCTGCACGACAACCGGGATGGTCTTGTACTTAGTAGACAGGCCAATGACCAGGTACGGCAGCAGGTAGTCGTTCCATACCCACATAGCGTTCAGAATGGCGACAGTCACTGCAGTCGGCTTGAGCATGGGCAAAACGATGCGGAAGTAGTTCTGCATCGGAGATGCGCCATCAATCATCGCGGCTTCCTCGATGTCAATCGGGATGGACTTGATGAAGCCGGCAAACATGAAGACCGACAAGCCGGAGCCAAAGCCCAAGTAGAGAACCACGATGCCGATTGGGTTGTTCAAATGCAGCATGTCGGCGATCTTGACGGTCGGGAACATCACCATCTGGAACGGGATGACCATCGAGAACACAAACAGGTAATACAGCAGCGAGGTCCACCACGTCTTCACTCGCGTGATGTAGTAAGCCGTCATCGCAGAGAAGAACACAATCGCAATAACCGAGAGGATCGTGATGACAAAGGACCACACGATCGCCCAGCCGAAGCCCTCCTTCATCAGGCCGACGGCGTAGTTTTCGAACCCGACCCACATGTCACCTAGTGGCAGCTGGAAGGGGTTATCTGAAATTGCGAACTTGGACTTGAACGAGTTGAAGATAATGAACGCGATTGGCCCCAAGAACACGACGGTCAAAAACACCAGAATCGCGTAGATGATGACCTTAGATACGCCTCCCACCTTGGCCTCGTCCTGCTTAGCGGGCTTGGCCTTGGGGAGCTTGGTGGCCGTTTCAGTGGTCATTGCAGCGTCGACAGACATTTATGCCTCCACTTCCTTGCTGCGAGTAGCACGCAGCTGCAGCATCGCGATCGCTACGACCACGACGACGAATATTACTGCCTTGGCTTGACCAACGCCCTCCACACCAATTCGGTTGAACATGGTGTTGACGATGTTCAGAGCAACCATTTCTGTCTCTGAACCCGGCGCACCATTGGTCAGGGCCAAGTTTTGATCGAAGAGTTTGAAAGTGTTCGACAGAGTCAAGAAGAGGCAAATGGTAATCGATGGCATGACCATCGGGATAGTAACGTGCCGCAGAATCTCCCAGCGTCCGGCGCCATCAATCTCCGCAGCTTCGATGAGCTCCGGTGGGACATTCTGCAGACCGGCAATATAGATAATCATCATGTAACCGACCAGCTGCCAGTTGATGAGGATGATCAGACCGGCGTAACCGAACTTCCAGTCGGACACAATCGTCGTACCGTACGATGCCAGCACGGCGTTAATCATCGACTGCCAGGTATAACCGAGCACGATGCCACCGATAAGGTTCGGCATGAAGAAGACTGTGCGGAAGAAGTTCGTGCCCTTCAGCTTGCGCGTCAGAATCCATGCGATCCAGAACGCGAACAAGTTCACAGTAATGATGGAAACAACAACCACCATGAGAGTGAATCCGAAGGAGGCGACGAAGCCCTCGCGCTCACTAAAGGCCTTCTGGTAGTTCTCGATACCAACCCACTGCGCATTAGTGATGGTTGTGAAGTCAGTAAATGATAGGAAGAAACCGATAACGAACGGCACCAGGAACGCGATTGCAAAGGCAATCAGCGTGGGTAGCACGAAAATTGGGAAATACTTTTTCAATGTTGCTTGCATCTACAACACCGCTCCTAAAGCTAAAGGCGGAGCCCGGTGCCTCGAGACCGGTTTAACAGGTCACCGAGCCCCGAGCTCCGCCTTGCCATTGGATGAACTCATTCCGTCGGTTGTTCATGCGCGAGAAGCTTTCGCTTCACACTCACCGATGGAATGGATCACCATTGATTTGCTGGTATTTAATTGTTCGGAGATTCCGCATTCCAGCTGTCGGCGAAAGTCTCGACAACCTTGTCCCACGGCATCTTTCCGGAAGCGTACTGCGCCAGCGCTGCGCCAAAATCATCCTTGAACTGCTGCGACGGGAAGTACTGAAAGTCCCACGGGATGGTGGTCAGGTCCTCGTTCTCAATTGCTGCGGCCACTTCCTTGGCCAGCGGGTCATTCGGAGTGTCGGCTTCAGTGAAGTTCTGGAACGGAGCGATGAATCCGAGATCCTCGACGACGTACTTCTTGCCCTCATCGGTGTTGAACAGCCAATTGACGAAGTCCTTCGTTGCCTTTTGGGAAGCCTCCGAAGCCTTGGAGTTGACCGTCAGGTAGTTCTCAGTACCAACCGAGATGCCGGTCTTATCCTCGTCCTTCAGGCCCATGTACATAGGCATGAACTTAATCTTGTCCTGCTTGACCACGTTGCCGGAGACATCGTTGATCTGGGACCATGCCCAGTTGCCATTCTGAACCATAGCGGCCTTGCCCTGGGCGAATTCCGCCATCGAGTCGGACACAGCCTTCGACGGGGCCAGAGTCTTTTCGACAGTGGAGTTATTCAGGTACAGATCAAAGAGGTTCTTGAACTCCTTGTTGTACTTGAACTTCACATCAGCGGTTTCCTTGGTGCCAAGGTCCTCGAATTCATAATGAACCGGTCCGTTGGCCAAGTGTGTCTGCCAGCGCCAATCCTCACCGGATGCAAGCGAGGTGGAAGCGAAGGTGCCGGAAATCCCCAGCTTGTCCTTCTTGGCCTGCATGTCCTCAGCAACTTCCTTCAGCTTTCCGAAGGCCTTAATCTCGTCGATGCTCTTGGCCTTGGCATCGGGCAGCGCGAAGTACTTGTCCATGATCTCTTCGTTATAGATCAGGCCAAACCCCTCGACTGCAAACGGGACGCCGTATACCTTGCCGTCCTCGCCCTTCAGCGGCTCGATGCCCTCGTTGAGGTTTTGTGCGATCTCAGTGTCAGACATGTCTGCCATGTATTCCTGCCAAGTACGCAGGCCCGCCGGACCATTGACTTGGAACAGTGTTGGCGCGTCCTTTTTACCAATCTCGGCCTTCAGAGTTTGCTCATAGGAATTCGAAGCAGCAGTAACGACCTTGACCTGGACACCAGTCTTGTCAGTGTATGCCTTCGCAATCTTCTGATATGCGGCATCCTGCTCCGGCTTGAAGTTAAGGAAGTAGACACCACCATCTGCAACCGCATCATCACTCGAGCACGCAACCAAACCAGCGGTTGCCATCAGGCCTGCTGCACACAGAGCTGAAAGGCGCTTGAAGTTCTTCACTATATTTTCTCCCTTGAGAAGAAAGGCCACTTCAATGGCATCCTCCGAGCAATTCGGACGAATATTTGCCAGCAGCCGTGGCCTAATTGGATTATCCCGCCCTGCGGCTAGAAGTAGCCTTTCATGCGAACTTCGACGCCACCCACGCGGGTATTCGGTCTCACCAAAATCTTACTTGACCAAAACCAATTTAGGTTGGCCTTCAGCCAGCTGTGAACAAATGCAAAGGAGAAAAATAGCAAAAGCTCTCGAAAGCACACCTAGAATTTGAGCTGTTTTCGAGCTGTTTTCGCTGAACAGAGCCGCCTACCGGCACCAAAGTAAGCACCTGGCCGCGACAATCACACGCAGACCCGACAACCACCCGACCACCAAAAGCACCCCTGTTTGGCGTGAATGTATATTTTTATAATATCCTGGCGAGTCGTTTACTTGTCACTTTTGAAATAATCGTACGCTCGACAGTCTGCTTCTAGAGAGCTACTCGACCTCATCGCTCGCCGGAAGATATACGGACTCGTCGCGATGCCCGGGCAACACTCGGTCTACGTAGCTCTGCACCGCTTCTTGAAGCGGCACATCCGCACGGCGTTTTTCTGCCATGTACCAGCGATGCTCCAAGACCTCGTGGAAAACCTGCGCATCCTGCAGCCTTCCACGCAGCCCCTCGGGCACAGCCAGGATTGTGGCCTCGAAAACTTCACGCAGCCATCGGTGCGCAACCTGCTCTAGCGGAACCCCTTCAAGACCTTCCGCCAACCGAAAGGTCTGCATACTATTGAGCATCCGCCTCGCTTGCCGTTCTTGAACATCCAACCCCGTCAGTCGCATTAACTGCCTATGGTGATGCCCTGCGTCAACCACTCGTGGTCGGAACACAACGCGGCCACCATCACTGGTGACTTTCAGCTCGCCAACATCGAAACCGAGGTCGTTGAGCCTGCGAATCCGCTCATCGACAAGCCAAGGCTCCTCAACACCAATAGATTCTTCCCCCGTCAGCTCTTGCCACAGGTCCTCATAACGCTCAATAATGCGCCTACCCACCGCAATTACGTCCAACTCAGGATCGAGGAATCCGCCGGCCTGCAGATCCATGAGCTCTCCGATGATGTTGGTATGGGCAACGTCAACGTCGTAAAGCCTGCGGGAATCTGAGAGTGTGCCTTGCAAATCTCCCGTTTCCGCGTCGACAAGGTAGGCGGAGAAAGCGTCTGCGTCACGACGAAACAACGTGTTCGACAGCGACACGTCGCCCCAGTAAAAACCAAGGAGATGTAACCGAACTAGCAGGACTACCAGCGAGTCAATCAGGCGGACCACAGTTTCGCGGGTGACCTGTTGAGAAAAAACTGCACGATACGGCAGCGAATACTCGAGATGTTCTGTGACGAGTGCCGCAGTTAACGGTTCGCCATCTGGATCCTTGCGGCCAGTAATGACCGCGAGCGGGCGAACCGATGGAGCACCGAGCCTGACCAGGTCACGCAGCATTCGATACTCATGATGAGCAGTGAACTCACCAATTTCTTTCACTGCAATGACGCGGTCATCCAAGTTGACGAATCGAACAATGTGCCGCGAAATTCCCTGAGGTAGGGCGGCCAACAAATCGTCTGGCCACTGTTCCAGAGGTATATGCCAAGGAAGGCGCAAAAGCTTTGAAGCCACCGTTGTCGCGGCTATTTTCATAGTTTCCGACACGGTGGCTCCTAAAACTGTCTTACTGTCCCACTGCCCTACCAGCTACTCATTTCATCTAAACGAAAGAGTTTAGGCCGGAAGGCGCATACCAGTCGACTTCGAGAACAGGTGCAGCATGCCCGGACGAATCTTGCCGTAAACTACCGAGCCCAACTTCGGCGCGGTGCGCGGGGCGGTACGAATAACCACCTGACCGTGTTCCTCTTCGTCCGGGTTAGAGGAAGATCCGGAGCTCAGTGCTCCGCCACCGACGAGGTCTCCATACATGAATGCATCGGAGCCCAATTCCTCGACCAAGTTAACCTGCACCGGAATGACGTCATCGCCCGGCCCCTCGACCAGGTCGAATGCCTCCGGACGGAAGCCCACGATAATCTGGTTCTGATCCTCCGGCACGATTGCAGCAAGTGTGGCTTCCGGCAGCTTAATCTTGGCCTCACCCAACGTGGCGTAACCATTAGAGACGTTGAACGTGCCCAGGTTCATCGCAGGCGAGCCAATGAAGCCCGCGACGAATTCGTTTGCCGGGGTTTCGTAGAGTTCCCGCGGGGTACCGACCTGCTGCAGAACACCGAAGTTAATGACCGCGATGCGGTCGCCCATGGTCAGCGCCTCAGTCTGGTCGTGGGTGACATACATGGTGGTCACACCCATCCGACGCTGCATGGCCGCAATCTGAGTACGGGTTTGAACACGCAGCTTCGCGTCCAGGTTCGACAACGGCTCGTCCATCAGGAACACCTGCGGCTTGCGCACAATCGCACGCCCCATTGCCACACGCTGACGCTGACCACCGGATAGAGCCTTAGGCTTACGATCCAGGAACTGAGTTAGATCCAGGGTCTTCGCAGCTTCTTCGACACGACGGTCAATCTCGTCCTTGTCCACACCAGCAATCTTGAGCGCGAAGCCCATGTTCTCGCGCACCGTCATATGCGGGTACAGGGCGTAGTTCTGGAAGACCATCGCAATATCGCGATCCTTGGGCGAGACATTGGTCACATCACGATCTCCAATGAAAATCTTGCCCTCATTGACCTCTTCCAGACCGGCAAGCATGCGCAGTGTTGTGGACTTACCACAACCGGAGGGGCCCACCAGAACCAGGAACTCGCCATCGGCAATTTCCAAGTTGAACTTGTCCACAGAAGGCTTCGTCGCACCAGGGTAAATGCGAGTGGCATCAGCAAAAGTCACAGTAGCCATGTGAATACAAACCTTTCATCGGCAGGTACGTGCCGAACGATCCGAGTGAAAGTAACCGCAGGAACAGCTCCTACGTATCTGCCTCACAAGCTTACTCTTAATCGAGTAGTCCCGTAACGAGCTCCGCAATCTTCGAGCGCTCCGAGCGCTTCAGCGTGATGTGTGCAAAAAGCTCGTTGCCCTTGAGTTTTTCAATCACCGCCTGCACGCCGTCATGGCGGCCGACGCGCAGGTTGTCACGCTGCGCCACATCGTGCGTAAGGATGACTCGGGAATTGCTACCAAGACGCGACAGCACCGTCAGCAGTACGTTGCGCTCCAGCGACTGTGCCTCATCGACAATCACGAAGCTGTCATGCAGGCTACGACCGCGAATGTGTGTCAGTGGCAGTACCTCCAGCATGTCGCGCGAGGCAATCTCATCCATCACGTTGTCTGAAACCAATCCCTCCAGGGTGTCGTAAACAGCCTGCGCCCACGGGTTCATCTTTTCGTCCTCACTACCTGGCAGGTAGCCAAGGTTCTGACCACCTACCGCGTAGAGCGGACGGAACACCACAATCCGGCGATGCAGTCCGCGCTCCAGCACCGACTCCAGTCCCGCGCACAGCGCAAGCGCCGACTTACCCGTACCGGCTCGGCCGCCGAGGGACACAATCCCCACCGAGTCATCCAACAGCAGGTCAAGCGCCACACGCTGCTCCGCCGACCGCCCCTTCAGGCCAAACGCCTCCGTATCGCCCCGCACAAGCTTGACGACGCCCGGGGCGCTCACCCGTGCCAGCGCAGACTGGCTACCAGCGCTGAGCTGCACGCCGCAGTGCAGCGGCTGATCCTGGATCTGCTCGAGCTCAAGGAACCCATTGGCGAAGAGACGATCAATTTCCTCCGGGTCGACGTCCACTTCCACCATTCCCGAGTACCCAGTCAGAACGACGTCCTGGGCGCGGTAATCGTCGGCAGGCAAGCCGACCGCACCAGCCTTGACGCGAAGCGGAATGTCTTTGGTGACCAGCACGACATCATGGCCATCGTGCTGAAGATTGAGGGCGCAAGCGAGAATGCGGTGATCGTTTTCGGCGGTGCGGAAGCCTGCGGGAAGGATGGAGGGATCGGAGTGGTTGAGCTCAATATGCATAAACCCGCCAAGATCATTGGCGGGCACAGGCCGGTCCAGGTGGCCGTAGCGGTAACGCAGCTCTTCGAGGAAACGGAGCGCTTCTCGGGCGAACCACCCCAGCTCTGGGTGGTGGCGCTTGGCCTCCAACTCACTCACCACGACCAGCGGAAGCACAACTTGGTGCTCATCGAACTTCTTGGTGGCGTGGGGATCGGACAGCAGGACCGAGGTATCAAGCACGTAGGTACGCATGCCCTCAGGCTAAAAGTCAGAGGTAGAAATTACGTGGTTGTGAGATGAATGCTTGGTTATCAGATGAACCACAGTTGGTTACAGGCTCTAATCCTCAAGTTGAACCCTAAGGAACTGGCCGAGCACCGAGCACCACTGCCCGGCCACTCCACTGCCCTTTTAATGGCAACTAGTCGTTATGGCGAATCTGTCGACCCAGCAACTTGTGGCGAAGCGGATCAACCGCCAAGGTCACAGCGCCAACTGATACAACTCCCACGAGGTACGCCAGCGCAACAACAAGTGAGCGTTGACCAAACGTGATTTCGTTCGCAATCGGGCCGAACATGGTGGCTCCCAACAGCGCACCCATAACAAAGCCGAAGATGCTGGTCGCAAGCATGGGAAAGAATGTCTGCTTGAAAGTGACCGTGCGGTGGAAGCTGATTGGCGTCCCGATGAAGTCCAGCGCCTTTGTCAGCGATGCCTCTTCATAGACGGCTGAGGCCTGAGTCAAAAGCGTTGACACCAGCAACAGAATGAAACCGATTACGAAAGTGATAGTCACACCGGTTGCAATATCGTGCGCGAATGTGACATCTGCAACCTCTTCAATCTTGTCTTCGCCAGGCACCATCATTGTGTAGCCAAGCAGCAGAGACAGGAAGGCCATGGAACTTACTCGACGCCACGATTCCTTAGCGTTAGTCGCGACTCGTCGCGTCGCCACAAAATCACTTGAAGTACCGAAGAAGCTGGAGATGCGGGCAACAAGCTGGATAAAGAAAGGCGCCACCAGGCCAATTGCCCAGACCATCAGGTACATCATCGCTGCGACACCAAGCGTGGCAGTGACGGTTCCACCCGCGATATTGGAGTTGGCAATCACGTATAGGACGATCGCACCGATAACAACGGCCACAATCATGCGCCAAGCCTTCATCGACTTGGGCACTTCCTTGCGGCTAACGCCGAGTGGTGAAATCATCACCCTTCGCAAACCGACCACAGCGGCAAAGAGTGCGAGGAGCACCACGGCAACCCAGACCAGCGGGTAGCACCACCAGGGCAGCAACATGTCCCAGGTATCCAGGTAGTCATTGTCGAACTTGATTATCGCCCAGAATGGCGCAGTGGCCACCGACAACAACGTGCCCACGACAAGCCCTACAGCTGCCAATACGAGGGTTTCGATAATCACCATGCGCGTAACTGCCCCGTTAGACAGACCAATCAAGCGCAGAGTTGCCAATCGCTGCTCACGTCCTGCAGCGCCAAGCACCGCCGACTGTGCCACGAGCGAAACCATTGCCGGAATCACAAAAACACAGGCCACGAGTGCCAGCTGCAGGTACATCTCGCCCTGACCTTGATTCATGTAATCCTCGGGTGTTGGGTTCGGCGGCAGCTTTGGCTCAGCCTGCCAACGGCGGTAAAACATCGCCGTGCCACCGACGACGACCAACGCCAACCAGGTACTCACGGTCATGGCCACCACGGACAATGCGGACAGCCAGCCGTTTCCCGAATGGGATTCACGCCCGGCGCGCTGCAGCCGCGTGCTCAAGTCCGCTAGTGCGCCGGTAGGAATTCTCTGGGGTTTTGTTGCTTCAGTTACGGTGCTCACTTTGTAACCTCCGCTCCTGCCAGCATGCGGTCGTCGTGAATCAGGCCATCGCGGATCTCCACACGTCGACGACACCAGTCGGCCACCTTCACATCGTGCGTGACCATCACCAATGTCGTGCCAGTCTGCTCCACCAACGCGGTGAGCTGCTGCATGACCTCATGGCCTGTGGACTGGTCCAGCGCGCCAGTCGGCTCATCGGCGAAGATGACACCTGGCTCGCCGGCCATCGCGCGGGCAATTGCCACACGTTGTGCTTGACCGCCGGACATCTGTCCTGGGCGACGGCGCGTGAGGTCCTTGAGCCCCAGGCGGTTGAGGACATCGTCGGCAAGCGCGAGTGACTTCGAGCGCTTCTTGCCCTGCAGAATCATTGGCAGAGCAACGTTTTCCCTGGCAGTCAGCTCGGGAAGGAGCTGGCCATCTTGGAAAACGAAGCCGAAGTCGTGCAGGCGGAGGGCGGAGCGGTCGGCGTCAGAAAGCGAATTGATCTTTGTGTCACCGAAGATGACGTCGCCGTCGTCCGGCAGCAACACGCCGGACATGCAGTGCAGCAGCGTGGACTTACCAGAACCTGACGGTCCCATGACTGCAACGGTTTCGCCGGGCTCAATGGTCAGCGAAATGCCGGTGAGAACGGGAGCGGAATTGTAGGACTTAGTGATGTCACGAATACAAAGTCGTGCGTTTCTTGGGCTGTTGTTGTCTGTCATGGCACTCATTTCACTCGCACGGAGGCGATTTCAACACCGTGCCCACTTTCCTTTTGCGGTAGTGCTAGGTCTACTATGCCGGAAATTAATTCCTCCGCAGACAGAGCTTTCGTACCATAGGAAACTATGGAGCTGAAGGATTATTTCCGCAAATATATCGGCGCGAACCGCCGCGAAAAAGCGCATAAACGCAGCTACGAGGAATCCGCCGCCGCTCGCATCGCCGAACTTACCGCTTCACGACGAACAATTGCCGAAGCCTTCGAGATTGAACGTCGCCGCATTGAAAATGACCTCCACGACGGAGCTCAGCAATACATTGTTGCGGCTTCAATGAAATTGGGACTTGCAGAATTGGAAGCATCCAATACTGACAATGAGGAACTAATGCAGCTTCTCGCGGAAACTCGCGGCCATTTGGATGATGGATTACGTGCTTTGCGGCGAACAGTCCACGGAATTCACCCGCAGGTGTTGCGCGATCGCGGTCTGCAAGCGGCTGTTGAAGAGATTGCTGAAGGATACGGCCCTCACGTTGTTGTGCACACTCCCTATCCCCTGCCTGAATTGGAAGAAAGTGTGCTCGCCGCGGCGTATTTTTTCTGTGCAGAAGTGCTGACTAATGCGGCGAAATATGCACCGAACGCTCCTGTTTCTGTGCTGCTCACCTCGGATCAAACACTGAATATTTCAATTACGGACCAAGGCCCTGGCGGCGCAAAATTGGGGCGCGGTTTGCGGGGTATGAAAGAGCGTCTAGCCACTTTCGACGGTGCGATGACCATGCACTCTCCCGAAGGTGGGCCAACGCAGGTAATAGCCAGAATTCCTTTGATGTTGAACCGCTGGGAATCAGGTATTGGAGAAATGGAAAACGTGGAAATGAAAGGTGCGGAGAAGAAATGAAAATTGTCATTGCGGATGACTCGGCACTCCTGCGGGAGGGGGTCGCGGGGCTCGTCGAAAAGCGTGGACATGAAGTGATTGCGATGGTCGACACTGCCCACGGCCTGGTGGCGGACATCGATGACCGTTTTGATGACACGGGCGAGCTGCCAGATTTAGTGATAACCGATGTGCGCATGCCTCCAAAGATGAGCGATGACGGCCTGCGGGCGGCGGTCGAGTTGCGCGAGCGTTATCCGCAGCTGAATGTGATGGTGCTGTCGCAGTATGTGGCGCCGGCGTATGCGCGCGAGTTGTTCTCGTCGAGCGGTGCTGGAGGTAGTGCTGGGGTTGGTACTGGGGTTGGCTCGAGTGGCAGCAGCTCGAGTGGCGGGACCGGGTATCTGCTCAAAGACCGCGTTGGCCAGGTGTTGGACTTCTTGGGCTCGCTCGAAGTCGTCGCCGGTGGTGGCGTGGTGATTGACCCTGATGTGGCGACGGCATTGATGCAGTCCGGCAAATCGGGGCTAGCCAGTTTAACGGCGCGCGAACGCGAAGTGCTCGAGCTGATGGCACGCGGCAAGTCCAATAAGCAGATTGCCGATGACCTCGTGCTTTCCGGGGCGGCGGTGGCGAAACACGTGTCCAACATCTTTATGAAGCTGCATCTGGAGCCCGGCGAGGAAAACCGCCGTGTGCGGGCAATTTTGGAATTTCTCACGGCGACGTCGGGGCAGATTTAGGGTCGGCAGCAATCGCATCTCTCGCAAAAGCGATGAAAAAATAAGTGTTGATTATGACACGAGTCACAATTTAAAGTTGGCTCATACGTTTGTTGTTTCCCTATAGAAAGGACGTGTCTACATGACTGTTTACGCCAACCCCGGCACCCCCGATGCAATCTTCACGTACAAGGAGCAGTACGAAAATTTCATCGATGGTAAGTGGACACCTCCAGTAGACGGGCAATACATGGACAACTCCACCCCGGTTACGGGCGAGGTTTTCTGCCGGGTTCCGCGGTCTAACGAGAAAGACATTGAGCTCGCTCTCGACGCCGCGCACAAGGCGAAGGACTCCTGGGCCTCGGTTCCTGCGGCCGAGCGGGCGCTGATCCTCCACCGCATCGCGGACCGTCTGGAGGAAAACCTTGAGAAGATTGCCGTCGCCGAGACCTGGGAGAACGGCAAGGCCATTCGCGAGACCCTCGCCGCTGACATCCCGCTCGCAATCGACCACTTCCGCTACTTCGCCGGGGCCACCCGCACGCAGGAGGGGCGCATCTCACAGATTGACGACAACACGGTCGCCTACCACTTCCACGAGCCACTCGGCGTCGTCGGCCAGATTATCCCGTGGAACTTCCCCCTCCTGATGGCCGCATGGAAGATCGCCCCGGCCCTCGCCGCCGGCAACTGCATCGTGCTCAAGCCAGCAGAGCAGACCCCCGCGTCGATTCTCATGCTCACCGAGATTATCGCCGATTTGCTTCCGGACGGCGTTCTCAACATCGTCAATGGCCTCGGCACCGAGGCCGGTGCTGCGCTGACCGCAAGCGACCGGATCTCCAAAATTGCGTTCACCGGATCGACTGCCGTGGGCCAGCTAATCAACAAGGCAGTGTCCGACAAGATTATTCCGATCACGCTGGAGCTCGGCGGCAAGTCCCCGTCCATCTTCTTCCCCGACGTCATGGACGCCGACGATGCGTTCCGCGAGAAGTGCATTGAGGGCCTGGCCATGTTCGCGTTGAACCAGGGCGAGGTCTGCACCTGCCCGTCGCGAGCCCTGGTCCACGAAGACATCGCTGATGAGTTCCTGAAGCTCGCGGTCGAGCGCGTTAAGCAGATTAAGACCGGCAACCCGCTGGATACGTCGGTACAGATGGGCGCCCAGGCCTCCCAGGAGCAGCTGGACAAAATCTCCGGCTACTTGGAGTCCGGGCCGAAGGAGGGCGCGGAGGTTCTCACCGGCGGCAACGTCGCCAAGCTCGAAGGGCTGGAGGGAGGCTACTACGTCGAGCCGACAATCTTTAGGGGCAACAACTCGATGCGTTTCTTCCGCGAGGAGATTTTCGGCCCGGTCCTGGCCGTGACAACCTTCAAGACTCTGGATGAGGCTCTCGAGATTGCCAACGACACTATCTACGGTCTTGGCGCCGGCGTGTGGAGCCGCAACCAGAATAACGCCTACCGCGCTGCCCGCGGCATCCAGGCTGGCCGTGTGTGGGTGAATAACTACCACAGCTACCCTGCTCACGCAGCCTTCGGCGGTTACAAGCAGTCCGGTATCGGCCGCGAGAATCACTTGATGATGCTCGAGCACTACCAGGAGACCAAGTGCATGCTCGTCTCTTACGACGAGAACCCGACTGGCCTGTTCTAAGAATCCGCCCACTTGGGGCTAGGCGGTTTGTCGATTCCGATTCACGTCCGATGAAGGTGTCGACAACTGCCTCTGCCCCCCGAAAAAACGCCCTCCGCACCCGGCAGGTTGCAATGGTCGGCCTTAACCGGACGCACCAGGCGCTGGCGACTCCAAATTTAGAGGCCTAGCTCACGGCCGCCAGCTAGGTCTCTCTTTCTTTCTTCGCTTTCCGGCGCCACCTACGCATCCGATTAATCGCGGCACTGGCGGCCCATCCGCCAAGAAATAGTAGCGGGATGTAGAAGAACACGACATAGGCGACGGCTAGGCCGTCCTGGCCATCGGGCGGCGTGGTGAGAAATAGGAATGCCAGATCGCCAAGCGCGGCAATTCCTGCGCCGGTAGCTGCTGCGACAATGCTCCGCGCGCTGGCCATCCCCCGAGCCAACGACCCATCACCGGCGAAAACGGCTATTGCTCCGACCAGCATTACTGAGACCAGCATGGACACAATCCACGACGCAATTCCTTCGTCGTAGGCGAGGTTGGGCTCCGGCAAGATGAGCCCACCTAAAACGCTCCACGCGACCGCGGCGAAAAAGGACGCCAGCAAGGGGCAGGTTATATTGTCGAGCCTCATGCGTCCCAGGTTACGTGAGATGACCTCCAGAAAGACCAAATCCCCCTCCCCAGTGGAGAATCGAGTCACGCCCGCAAGAGCAAAAATCCCCCGACCATAGAGTGGGTTAAGTAGCAAAACTGACAACCCCGAAAAATTATGGGCTGCAAATGTGAAACTGTGTGAGTTTATGACACTTTCAGGGCATTTTTCGTGCCATTTTTGACATAAACGCAGTCAGTAACTCGCATCCACCCAACGCCATCAGCCATAAACGCAGTCAGTAACTCGCACTGGGGTAAGTGGCGAAAGGTGCCCACCGGCGACGCACCGCCCAGACACGCTTTTCCGACTTTCCTAGGGCTTGGATTATTTTCTGTCTGTTTTTGTCTTCTTCGTCTTCTTAAACGAAAACCAGGCCAGAGAAAAACTCTCTGACCTGGCTTAATTGCTCCTCCAGCTGGACTCGAACCAGCAACCCTTCGATTAACAGTCGAATGCTCTGCCATTGAGCTATGGAGGAATATCCACCGCACAGAACCGGCTAAACCGAACTTCGGCCATGCCGTTCCTTGCGACGGATAGATACTTTACCCAGACCCCTTGAAACTCACAAATCGCCAGGTCAAAGGTCAATTTATACCTTCTTTTCCCACACGTCATGACACCGTTGTGAGTTCTCAGAGCCACGCAATCCACACAATCCACGCAACCTCACACAGCGCCCACAAAGCTCCTACCAGTACTGAAAACGCTTTCCATCATGCACTTTTCATACCGCGTTCATATGATGGGGCTTATGTCTGAACAAACCAACGGAACCGAAAACACCGAGCAAACCGCACGCGTTGTGCGCGGCGTTATCGCCCGCGAAAAAGGCGCACCTGTAGAACTTACTGATATCCACATCCCGTCCCCGGGCCCGAACGATGTCATTGTCGACATCCAGGCCTGCGGCGTCTGCCATACAGACCTGGCTTACCGCGACGGCGATATCACCGACGAGTACCCGTTCTTCCTCGGCCACGAGGCCGCAGGCGTGGTCTCCGAGATTGGCGAAGAGGTCACGCATGTTGCCGTCGGCGATTTCGTTGTCCTCAATTGGCGCGCCGTCTGTGGCGAGTGCCGCGCCTGCAAGCGCGGTGAGCCACAGTACTGCTTTAGCACTTTCAACGCCTCCAAGCCCATGACGCTTGCCGACGGCACCGTCCTCACCCCAGCACTGGGAATCGGCGCTTTTGCGGATGCCACCCTCGTCCACGAGGGCCAGTGCACCAAGGTCGATTCGGCAGCCGATCCGGCCGTTGCGGGCCTGCTGGGCTGCGGTGTCATGGCCGGCATCGGTGCGGCTATTAACACCGGCGAGGTCAAGCGCGGTGAATCGGTAGCCGTCATCGGCTGCGGTGGCGTTGGTACGGCCGCTATCGCCGGTGCCAAGCTGGCCGGCGCTAGCAAGATTATTGCCATCGACATCTCGGACGAGAAGTTGGATACCGCCCGCGAATTCGGCGCGACCGAGACCATTAACTCTGCGGAGCTGGCTAAGAGCGATAAGGGCACCGGGGAAGAGGATCCCGTCGTTAAGCGAGTGCGTGAGCTGACCGACGGTTTCGGTGCTGACGTCGTGATTGATGCGGTCGGCCGTCCGGAAACTTACAAGCAGGCGTTCTACGCCCGTGACCTGGCTGGACGTGTTGTGCTGGTCGGTGTTCCGGCGCCGACGATGGAGCTGGACATCCCGCTGGCGGATGTGTTTAGCCGCGGTGGTGCGCTGAAGTCGTCCTGGTACGGCGACTGCCTGCCGGAGCGGGACTTCCCGATGCTGGTAGATCTGTCGTTGCAAAACCGCCTGCCGTTGGAGGGCTTCGTAACGGAGCGCATTGGCATTGAGGATGTTGATGAGGCTTTCGAAACTATGAAGGCCGGTAAGGTACTGCGATCGGTGGTGACGCTGTGAACAAGGATTTGAGGGTCGACCACGTTCTCACGTCGGGCACGTTCTCGCTCGACGGTGGCACGTGGGACGTAGACAACAACGTATGGGTGCTCGGCGATGACCGTGAGGTCATTGTCATCGATGCGGCGCATGAGGCGCAGCCGATTATTGATGCGGTGGATGGCCGCAAGGTAAAGGCCATCGTGTGCACCCACGCACACAACGACCACATCACTGTGGCACCTGAGCTGCAGGAAAAGCTCGACGCTCCCCTGCTGGTCCACCCGGGCGACCAGATGCTGTGGGAGCAGTCCTGGCCGAACCTGGCGCACGAGGACCTCGCACACGGTCAGCGCCTGGAGATTGCGGGCATGGAGGTTGTCATTATTAACACTCCGGGCCACTCCCCTGGCTCGTGCTGTCTGTACGTGCCGGAGGCCGCGGAGCTGTTCTCGGGTGACACGCTGTTTTCCGGCGGTCCTGGAGCGACCGGTCGATCCTACTCGGATTTCGACACGATTATTAACTCCATCCGCGACAACCTGCTGACTCTGCCTGCGGAAACGACTGTCCGCACGGGTCATGGCGATCACACGACGATTGGCCGCGAGGCTCCGCACTTGGAAGAGTGGATTCGCCGCGGCTACTAGCCGCCCTACTAGTCGCTAGCTACTCAAACACGACCTTGACCGCCTCTGCTTGCAGTTCGCGGCGGTACTGCTCCATCGCGAGCAGGTCCGCGAACAGCGAGTTGTAGGCGGTTTCGTCATCTGAGGGCCGCATTCGCGAGAGCATCGCCTTCAGCTGTGCAATTTGGTCACCGACCCACACCTCCTGCAACCGCGCCAGAATCGCCTGCGCATACGGGCGCAGCGTCTCTGCATCGACGGCGATTTGCTCCACGCCCAGCTCAGTCACGAGATGCTTGACGACGTCCTCCCGCGCCTGATCCATAATTGCGGTCGCCCAGCTATGTGGCTGTGTGGCCGCCTCCCCACAGGCGCCCCCGGCAGCCATGATGGCGTCGAATACCGCTCGGTATGTCGGATGCCCAAAGGTCTCAGGTGCGAGCGCATCGAATACCGGGCCGGTGGTAGCGGGCTCTTGAATTGCCAGCTTGAGGGCCTCACGCTGCGCATAAAGCACAGGGTCCCGCGGGTTTGGATACGGCAGTGCCGGGTTGCGCCGGCGCCGCGCTTCCTCCGCCTCTTCACGGGCCCGGGCCTCTTCTTGGCGACGCTGGTAGGGAGTGCGCTTTTCATTCTGTGGCCGACTGGCCTCCTCGCGGACGCGCTGCACAAGCTCGGCTTCATCATTCCAGCCAATCCAGCCGGCAACTTCGCGGGCATACTCATCGCGCAGCGCCGCGTCCTTGAGCTGGGCCAGGACAGGCACCACTCGGCGCAGCCCGGAGACCCTGCCATTAGCGGTGGTCAGGTCATAGTCGGCCAGAAGTGTGCGGAGGACAAATTCGATCAATGGCCGTCGTGAAGCAACGAGATCGCGCACTGCGGCCTCGCCCTTCTTCTGGCGCAGATCGCACGGATCCATGCCGTCCGGCGCGACCGCGACGTAGGACTGGCCGGTGAAGTTCTGCTCCCCCTCGAAGGCGCGCATGGCGGCCTTCTGTCCTGCCTCGTCGCCGTCGAAGGTGTAGATGAGTTCGCCGCGGAAGAAGTTGTCGTCGAGCATGAGACGGCGCAGCAGCTGGAGGTGTTCCTCGCCGAAAGCGGTACCGCAGGACGCGACGGCCGTGGTCACGCCTGAGGCGTGCATGGCCATGACGTCAGTGTAGCCCTCTACGATTACAGCCTGATGACCAGTGGCAATGTCCTTCTTTGCCAGATCCAAGCCGAAAAGGACCTTGGACTTCTTGTACAGCATGGTCTCGGGCGTGTTCATGTACTTGCCCAGATTGTCATCGTCGAAAAGCTTGCGGGCACCAAAACCGATGACATCGCCGGACATATTGCGGATCGGCCACATGAGACGACGGTGAAAACGATCGATCGGCCCCATGCGCCCCATCTTGGAAAGACCCGCCTTATCCAGCTCCTCGAAGCTAAAGCCCAGGCGCTGCAGGTGCTTGGTTAGAGTGTCCCAGCCGGCTGGCGAGTAACCACAGCCGAACTGGGCCGCGTGCTCGGCGGTGAAGCCGCGGTTTTCCAGAAACTCGCGCGCGGGCGCTGCCGCTGGCGTGGAGAACTGTTCGCGGTAGAACTTCTGTGCCTCGCGGTTTGCGGCGATGAGACGCTGTCGGGTTCCCGGTTCCTCGCGACGGCCCGTGCCGCCGCCCTCATAGTTAATGTGGAAGCCAATTTTCTCCGCACAGGCTTCGACAGCCTCCGGGAAAGACAGGTGTTCCATCTCCATGAGGAAGCTGAATACATCACCGCCCTTGCCGGTGGAAAAGCAGTGGTAGTAGCCATGATTGGGGCGTACGTGGAACGACGGCGTGCGCTCGTCTTTAAAAGGCGATAGCCCTTTCAGAGAATCCGCGCCAGCCGGTTTGAGGTTCACGTATTCTGCAACGATCTCCTCAATCGGAGTCCGTTCGCGGATTGCCGCGATATCGGAGTCCGGAATTCTTCCCCTAGCCATGAAAATAACCTTACCCAACCCGTCCAATCGACTCCGCCGTAGAGGTTTCGCTTGCCGACGAGCCGCCCGCGCTCAACCCAAAAACGTGCCGGCGGCGACAGATATGGAAAGATACTAGCCATGGCTGAGTGGAAGAAGATTGCGAGCGGCGTAGGCGCTGCCGCCCTGGTGCTGGCTGGTAGTTATTTCGGGCTCGATGGCGGAGACCAGAACTCTACGGCATCCGAGAACTCACAGGGGTCGCAGGATTCCACTGCCTCCAGCGCGAAACCAGGCCCTAAACCTGGCCCCAACTCGGGCAGCAACAAGGCTGGCACAAAGGGTGCCACCTGCGCAGTAGATACCCTGCCGCAGGAGGCCGACGATGTTATCGACCGCATCCTGACCGACCAGGACCACATCTATTCGCAGCACGACGGCAAGCACTTCGGCAACTACGAGGGACGCCTGCCGAAGGAGCGCGGTGACTACTACCGCGAATACACCGTGACCACCCCGGGCAATTCCAGCCGCGGTGCACGCCGCATCGTTGTCGGCGGCGGTTCCGAAAACGATCCGGATGTCTGGTACTACACCGACGACCACTACGAGAGCTTCTGCGAAATTCCAGACGCGGAGGACTAGACAGCTATCCCCACGCCGCAGCCACACCAGCAATCTGGCGATCAAGCCGCTCTACACGCGATTCCGTCATCGACGCTAGCTGATCAACGATAACCCGCAGCCGCGCTTGGTCACTCTCCGCCCGGGAATAGAGCCACTGGAACATCGGATCAAGCGTCCCTGGAGCACCTTCCTGCAGATACTCGGCCACCCGGAAAAGACGATCGCGTTCACGCTCCTGACGGCGAATATGACGCGGAAGATCCATCACATACAGCACGGCGATGGTCTTCAGCATGGTGACCTCCGCCAGAATCGAGCTGGGCACGGCGAGGTCCGCGTCGTAACGCCCGAGCGGAAGCGTCGACCCGGAGGCAGCACGCGTACCCGCGACGGAAGCCGTGACGAAACGGCCGACCAGCTCCGAGGTCATCCGTTTCAGCGCGACCAGCGAGCGCAGCGAACCATCATAGGACGCCGCAGCTGATACCACCGGCAAACTGGCAAGACGCCCGGCAGCTTCGACAAGCTCCGCCGGATCGCCACCAAATGCGGCAGCGCCCTTGTCAGCGAGCGCGGCCAATTCTACCGTGTCCCACAGAACACCCAGGTCAACGCGACCAGAGACGATGCCGTCCTCGACATCGTGGACAGAATAGGCGACATCGTCAGACCAGTCCATAATCTGCGCCTCAAGACACTGCTTGCCGTGCGGAACGCCCTGCCGAATCCACTGCAGAATCGCGGCATCTTCCTGGTAGGCCCCGTACTTGTGGCGGAGCTGACCATCGGGACCGATTGGTGTCCAAGGATACTTACAGGCCGCATCGAGCGCCGCCCGCGTGAGGTTGAGTCCACAGGGCTCACCTGTGCCATCGAGTACCTTCGGCTCGAGGCGAGTAAGAATACGCAGCGTCTGCGCGTTGCCCTCAAACCCGCCACAACCAGCGGCAATCTCGTTGAGGGCGCGCTCACCGTTGTGGCCATACGGCGGGTGCCCGATGTCATGCGTCAGGCCGGCCAGCTCTGCGAGATCCTCATCTGCACCGAGTTCGCTGGCGATTCCGCGGGAAATCTGTGCGACCTCCAGCGAGTGAGTCAGGCGTGTGCGCGGAGTATCGCCCTCCCCTGGCCCCACAACCTGAGTTTTGTCAGCCAGCCTGCGTAGCGCTGCGGAGTGCAGGACGCGGGCGCGATCTCGTGCAAACGCCGCCCGGTGGGTTTCCAAGGTCTGCACTCCGGGCAGCAATGACTGCTTCGGAGACTCCTCGACGATACGAGCGAGTTCAAAAGATGAATACGAAAAATTACCGGCCACGTAATTATTGTTACGTATCCTTGTAGATATGTCTGACAGGAATCGCGTGTTTCGACCCCTTTACCTTGCCGCATCGGGTGTTTTCCTCGGCCTGAGCATGCCGCTCATCACAACTGCACTGCCGACACAGTCACCGGTTCATGCACCTGCATCGCTGCTGGCACTCGCACCGTCAGCATCCCTAGCGCACGCCGAGGCACCGGCGGATGTGTCAGGTGACGTGGACGATCTCGCAGGTGTGCTGAGCGGCGGCGAAAAGGCTCGCTTAAAGGAGCAGATTCAGCAGCTCAAGACCGACAAGCGGCTCCTGTTCTCGGTGTTTTACATCAAGAGCTTCGGCGGCATTCAGGGCGAGCAATGGGCGCAGCAGGCCTGGGAGCACCTCGGCGCTGCTGACAACCGCGGTGTCCTGGTCGTCGCCGTGGAAGACCGCAACCTAGGCGCGTTCGTCGGCGACTCCTTCCCCCGCAACGCCGAGGCCGTCAACAGCGCAGCTCAAGGGCAGTTGTTAGAGGACGACAACTGGGCGGCTGCGGGCGAAGCTGCCATCGCCGAGGCAGGCGGTGGCAGCGGCTCCGCCGGTGGGTGGGCACTCGGCGCCGGCCTCGGTGGTGCCGCCGTTGTCGGTGGCACCACCTGGGCCGTGGGCCGTCGCAATAAGAAAAAGCGCGACGAGGAAGAGATTGCTCGTGGCCGCAACATCGACCCCAGGGATGTCTCTTCGCTGGACTCGCTGAGCACCAGCTCGCTCGATGTTCTTGCGCGCGATGAGATTGTCAGTACCGATGAGTCCATCCGCAAAGCCAGCACCGAACTCGACCTCGCTCGCGCTGAGTTCGGCACCGAACGCATCCGCAGCTTCGACAACGCACTGAAGCACTCTCAGTCCACGCTCGAGCGCGCGTTTGCACTTCGCCAACAGCTTGACGACGGCTCCGTAGCCGATGAAATCGAGCGCCGCAGTGTCCTGCTGGAGATTATCTCCACCTGTGGTGTAGCGGATGACCAGCTCGACGGCGAGGCCGCAAACTTCCAGAAACTCCGCCAGGAGTTGATGAATGCTGAAGCGACCATTTCGAAGCTCACTCAGCGAAGTGTCGAGCTGCGCTCACGTATGCCGCGTGCCGGCGAAATTCTCGATGGTCTGCGCGCACGTTACGAAGAGCAGATGCTCAGCTCTGTGACCGACAATATCGACATGGCCACGGAGCACCTGAATCAGGCTGACCAGTCAATGTCTGAGGCCCGCCGCATCGCGGACCTACCTGCCGGTGAGCAAGGTGGTCTGATTGATGCGCTGTCGGCCACCGACTTTGCGCTCACACAGGCAGAGAGTCTTCTGGAGGCCATTGAACACGCCGATAGCGATATTCACGCTGCAGTCGCTGGACTGGCTTCCCTTATCGCCGAGGTCCGCGGTGAAATCGATGAGGCCTCGCACCTGATGTCGGCACCGCAAGGCGCCAACATCAACCGCGAGCGTCTCAATGCGGCCATCGAAGCAGGCCGTGAAGCACTCGGTGTGGCAGCCAATAAGTCCGAAGTGGATCCACTGAGTTCCTGGACCGCACTGACCGATGCCGATGAGCTACTCGACGAAGCCCTCGACTCCGCTCGAGACAAGGCCGCGTCGTTCGCCCGCGCTACCGCTACTTTGCAGCACAGCATGCAGGATGCCGACAATCACATTCGCGCCGCGGCTGACTTAATTGCTACCCGCCGCCGTGTGGTTGGCGCTGAGGCTCGCACTCGCCTCGCGGAGGCGCAGCGTGCTTACGGCTCTGCTCAGGGCTTGGCCAACGACGATCCGCGAAAGGCGTTGGCCTACGCACGTCGTGCGCGCAAGCTCGCGGCTGAGGCCGCTGACTTGGCCCGCCGTGACATCCGCCGCTACCAGGATCAGCGCCGCGGTGGCGGCAGCAACGGATCGATGGTCGCCGGCATGGTGCTGGGAAGCATGCTCAGCAACAACAGCGGCTTTGGTGGCAGCATCGGTGGCTTCGGCGGTTTCGGCGGAGGTTCGAGCCGACCAGGCGGCTCCGGCAGCACAATGGGCTTCTAGATTCCCGCCTAAATTCGCATCTGGCGTGGTCCATCCACAGACCACGTCGCCAGAGCGGCGGCAATCAGCCAGTCTTCGAAACTCCCCCGGAAGTCTCCTTTCTGGGCATAGACACCAAATACCCCTCGGCCTAGACTGTCCTCTCTGACGATTCGGGCGAGCTCATAGCCTGGCCGCTCGATGTCGAAGACCGTGCGAATTCCCCGTCCTTCTCTGTTTAGGACGAAAGAATCCCCCTCATCCGGATTCGTCATCACTAGCGCGTTCGTGCTAAAAAAGCGGGCTTTCACCTGCCAACCACGCCCTTGTGGCGAGGTGATCCAAAAAGCACTAAAGACCCCGTCCTGACAGCTCCAACCGTCGGACAGGGTCTTCTTGTTCTCGTCGTAAACGACGCCGTCTGCAATAGTTGCTACACGATCCACACCCAAATCATATAGGCAATCAGCAAGAGCAAGCAGACAGTGAGAATCCAGGTTGAGGAAACCATGCGGGACTCCAGCACTCGACGAGCACTGTAGACCAGGAAGATTTTCTCCTCTTCCGGCAGCGCACGGCCTTCGTCGGTGTCGAACTGCACCTCTGCGTGGCGCACGCCACGGGACGCACCGGTAAACTGGCCCCACTTCTCGCCGGTCTTCGCATTCTCGATGACGTAGTTCGTCGATCCCTCGCACACCAGCTTGCCTTCAGGACGCTCCGGCCCAAAGGTCACTGAAAGCTGCTTGGCTCGCGAAATCTTGTCACGGTCAGCAGCAACGGTCGAGAACACGCGGCCGTCGGGAAGCGTGGCGGAAACACGGTGATTAGCAGAGGCGTCAATGACCCACTCCCCTTCCGGGGTGTTGAGGCGATCGCCCTGCTCATCACGGATGTACGTGCCGACTTCGGTGCTTTCCTTCAGAATCGGCCAGGTTTGCTCGGATTTTTCCCGAGAACCGTCGCCGAGACTATAGGATTCCCAAAAAACTTCTTCGGCCATTAGCAGCCCACCAGGCGAGCTGCGAGGTAGCCTTCCAGCTCGTCAATCTTGACGCGCTCCTGCTCCATGGTGTCGCGGTCACGGACGGTCACAGCGTTGTCCTCGAGAGTATCGAAGTCAACGGTGACACAGAACGGAGTACCGATCTCATCCTGGCGACGGTAACGACGGCCGATAGCACCGGAGGTGTCGTAATCGACGGCCCAGTACTGGCGCAGCTTGTCGGCGACAGCCTCAGCAGTCGGAGTCAGGGTGTCCTTCTTCGACAGCGGCAAAACAGCAACCTTAACCGGCGACAGACGCGGGTCCAGCTTCAGCACAGTACGGGTGTCGGTGCCGCCCTTTGCGTTCGGCACCTCTTCCTCGGTGTAGGCATCACACAGGAAGGCCATCAGGGCGCGGGTCAGACCGAAGGACGGCTCAATGACGTACGGAACGTACTTTTCGCCGGTGACCTGGTCGTGGTAACGCAGGTCTTCCTTGGAGTGCTCGATGTGGCAGCCGAGGTCGTAGTCCGTACGGTTGGCGACACCCATCAGCTCGCCCCACTCGTTGCCCTGGAAGTGGAAACGGTACTCGAAGTCGATTGTGCGTGCAGAGTAGTGAGCGCGCTCGTCCTTCGGAACGTCGAACTGACGCATGTTCTCCGGGTTAACGCCCAGGTCAATGAACCAGTTCCAGCAGGCGTCGACCCACTCATCGAACTTCTCTTCCGCCTCGTTCGGTGCGACGAAGTACTCGATCTCCATCTGCTCGAACTCGCGGGTACGGAAGATGAAGTTGCCCGGGGTGATCTCGTTACGGAATGCCTTACCGGTCTGGCCGATACCGAACGGTGGCTTCATACGAGCCGTGGTCATAACGTTCTTGAAGTTTACGAAGATACCCTGAGCGGTCTCCGGGCGCATGTAGTGCAGGCCCTGCTCATTGTCGACCGGGCCGAGGAAGGTCTTCATCAGACCGGAGAACATCTGCGGCTCGGTCCAGTTGCCCGGCTGACCGGTCTCCGGGTCCGGAACGTCTGCCAAACCATTGGCCGGCGGGTGACCGTGCTTGGCCTCGTAGGCCTCCAGCAGGTGGTCGGCGCGGTAACGCTTGTGGGTGTGCAGGGACTCCACCAGCGGGTCGGTAAAGGTAGCGACGTGGCCGGAAGCTTCCCAGACCTGGCGCGGCAGGATAATGGAGGAATCCAGGCCGACGACATCCTTACGACCGGTGACGAAGGTCTTCCACCACTGGCGCTTGATGTTTTCCTTCAGCTCCACACCCAGGGGACCGTAATCCCATGCCGAGCGGGTACCGCCGTAAATTTCACCACACGGGTAAACGAACCCCCTGCGCTTACACAGGTTGGCGACGGTATCGACAACTGACTTAGGTGCCACGGTCTAGACCACTCCTTATAAATGGCTTCGCATCGCACACCACACGCCTTTTCCGGGCACACAATTCAGCCCGTTCCGTGCGGCGAACGACATAATGAAAAGCAAAATGTACTAACCTCAACAGGCCAGTTAAAAGTTCCCCTATACTCTAGCGCATCTTGTCCAACCGATACCGGGTAGTGTCGGTTACATGGCTGGCGAAGATATGCACGAAGTTAGTTCTGGCGAAAACCCACGTGGTACGGGCTCCCCCGCTAGCACCGGGGCACACGCCTCCGCGCGGCCGGCCGCAACCCGCATCGGCCAGCGCAGTACTCGCCAACGCCGCGCCGTCGTGTCGATTATGAGTGAGGCTCCTAGTTTTCGCTCCGCTGCTGACATTCATAAGTCGCTGACGGAACGTGGGGACAAGGTCGGCTTGACGACGGTCTATCGGACGCTCCAGTCCCTTGCAGAAATGGACATTGTCGATGTTCTGCACAATGCCTCCGGAGAGGCTCTCTACCGGCTGTGCGGTGACCACCACCATCATCACCTGGTCTGCACCGATTGCGGCAGCACCGTTGAAGTCGCCGGCGGCCCTGTCGAGCAGTGGGCTCACAGCCTGGCGGAGGAGCACGGTTTTAATCTAACCGGGCACACTGCTGAGGTCTTCGGCCTGTGCAGGGACTGCCAGAAGAAGTAGCCCGGCCTCCCGCCCCAAAAAATACCGGCTCTAGGCCTTGCCGAACCTACGGTCGCGCTTGGCGTACTCCACCACTGCGGCGCGCATGTCATCCCGACCGAAATCCGGGAAAAGCTTGTCCTGATAGACCATCTCCGCATAGGCGGACTGCCAGATCAAGAAGTTGGACGTGCGCTGCTCGCCCGACGGACGCAAGAACAGATCAACATCCGGCATAGTCGGCTCATCCAGGAACTGTGCGAAAGACTTCTCGGTCAAGTCATATTCGCTGAGCTCCCCCGCTGCTGCCTGACGAGCAATCTCTCTAGCAGCATCAACAATTTCAGCGCGACCACCGTAGTTGACGCACATATACAGAGTTAGCGCGTCATTGTCCTTCGTCTGCTCCTCGGCAATCTCAAGTTCCTTAATCACCGAGCGCCACAGTCGCGGGCGACGCCCTGCCCAACGCACGCGAACGTTCTTCGAATCCAGCTCATCACGACGTCGACGCAGCACATCGCGATTAAAGCCCATGAGGAATCGGACCTCATCGACCGAACGGCGCCAATTCTCAGTGGAAAATGCGTAAGCCGACAGGTGCTTGACGCCCATCTCCAAACAAGCATCGACGCACTCCATCAGCACGGCCTCGCCACGCTTGTGTCCCTCGGTGCGTTTGAGCCCACGCTGTTCGGCCCATCTACCATTGCCGTCCATCACGAGCGCGATGTGATTGGGCACGAATTGCTGCGGTACAGGAGGATTCAACACGCTTCCTATTGTGCCCCACCGCTACTGTTTACTGCCAAAAAGCATCCACATGTTCCAGCGCCGGCACCCGGCGGCCCAGGTAGTACTGCAGGTACTTCGCCGTTAGGGTACGCGCCGTCGCCATCCGTCCCTCGAATTCGCTTGACGACGTATCGATGCCCGCCCATTGCTCATGAGCAAGCTGCCACATCAGATGCAGAACCTCGGTCGGCGGAGTATCTGCACCCGGTGGCCGGCAGTTAGTGCACACTGCTCCACCTAATGCGGGAGAAAACGCGTGGTGAGGCCCGGCTTTGCCGCAGCCTGTGCATTCAAAGAGGCTTGGCTGCCAACCTGCCTGCGCCATTGCTCGCAGGATGTAGGAGGTCAGCAACAAATCGGGGCGATGGCGACCGGCCGCAACGTCGTCGAGCGATTGGGTGGTGAGATCCCACAATTCGGGAGCCGGCACTTGCTCCTCGCCGACAATGCGTTCGGCGACGTCCAGGACTGCACACGCACAGGTGTAGCGCGCATAGTCGTCGACAAGCGGTGCTGCCCACGTGCGCACGGTATCTGCGCCTGCGATAGTGGACAGTCCTCGGCGTGGGTAGATGTTGACATCCACGTCGACGAATGGTGACAGGCGGGAGCCGAAGCGGCTCTTCGCGCGCCGCACGCCTTTGGCGACACCGCGGACTAGGCCGTGGTCGCGGGTGAAAAGGACGATGATGCGGTCGGCTTCTCCGAGGTCGTAGCGGCGTACGACCAGCGCACGGTCGCGATACGGCTCGACCAATTTTTTAGAATCCCAACTTGCCCAGCTGCTTCGGGTCCGACTGCCAGTCCTTCAGCACCTTCACGCGCAGGTCGAGGTAAACATTCTGACCGAGCAGCGCAATGAGTTCCTTACGAGCCTTATGAATGGTGGTGCCCATGCGTCGACCGTCGCGTCCCATGAGGATGGACTTCTGCCCCGAACGCTCGACATAGATAACGGCGTGGACATCCAGGACGCCTTCGCGGTCCTGGTTTGGCAGCACCTCATCGATCTGGACTGCCACGGAGTGCGGCAACTCATCGCGCAGACCGCCGAGGGCCGCCTCGCGAATGAGCTCCGCCATCCGGGTGTGCAAATCCTCATCGGTGATGTGACCCTTCGGATACAGGCGCGGTCCCTCCGGCAACTGGGAAGACATGACATCAATCAGCGTGTTGATGTTCTCGCCAGACTTCGACGACAGTGGCACAAGCTCGGCATCCGGACCGAGCAACTCCTGCAGCTCAATCAGGCGCTCAATAATGGTATCGCGCGAGACCTTATCCACCTTGGACACAATGCCCATGATGTTCTTGCAACCTTTGGAGACGTTCTCGTAAATCCAGCGGTCACCGGGGCCAATTTTCTCGTCGGCAGGCACGACCATCGCGACCAAGTCCACATCGGAGTAGGTCTCCTGAACCATGTCATTCAGGCGCTCACCGAGCAGCGTGCGTGGCTTGTGCAGACCTGGCGTATCCACGACAACGATCTGACAGTTCTCGCGGTGGACTACACCTCGGACTGGATGACGCGTGGTTTCCGGCTGGTTAGCGGTAATAGCGATCTTCTCGCCCACCAGGGAATTGGTCAGCGTGGACTTACCGGTATTCGGACGCCCCACAATGGAAACGAACCCAGAGCGAAAGCCCTCCGGCGCACTGTAATCATCAGCATCTCCGCCAAGTCCAGCATTGGCCAGCATGTCATCAAGATTGCCCATCAGTATCTTCTTCCTCGGAGTAAAACTCCGCAGTCGGCTCCACCACCACAGTGCGTACCCGCATACGACCACGACGGTCACGCGAGCCCTCGGCGGTAAACTTCAGTCCTGCATATTCTACGTACGAACCGGGCAGTGGCACACGTCCAAGCTCATATGCCAACAGACCGGAGACCGTATCCACCTCATCGGTGACCTCGTCATCGAAGACGAGTTGGCGCCCGTGGGCTTCGTCGTAAAGCTCTATGAGCTCGCCCAAGCTGAGGCGCGCCTGCACGCGGTAGGAGGCATCCCCCAGTGGTTCGATGGGGGCCTGCTCGGCCTCGTCGTATTCGTCGGCAATCTCACCGACAATCTCCTCGAGGATGTCCTCAATAGAGATAAGACCGGCGACCGATCCGTATTCGTCGATGAGAATGGCGATGTGATTGCGGGTGCGCTGCATTTCATCGAGCAGATCATCCAGTGGCTTGGAGTCGGGAACAAAAACGCAGTCGCGCATGACTTCGGAGACGCGAACACCGCGGCCACCATCAGTACGCGAGTACGTCTGCTGGACAATGTCCTTCAAGTAAATGACGCCGACGATGTCCTCAACGCTCTCGCCAATCACCGGCAGCCGCGAGTGACCCGACTTCACGCATAGGGCCACTGCCTGACCACAGTGCTTATCCGCCTCAATCCACACCATCTCTGGGCGCGGAACCATAACAACGCGTGCCGACGTTTCCGCGAGATCGAACACAGACTGAATCATGCGGCGCTCATCGTGCTCCACAATGCCGCGCTCCTGGGCGATATCGACCATCTCGCGCAACTCGACTTCAGTGGCGAACGGGCCATCGCGGAAGCCACCACCAGGTGTGATGATGTTGCCGAACCAAATCAGCAACTTTTCCAGTGGCCCCAACACCTTGGCCATAAAACTCAGGACGACCGCGGTGGCGAGGGAAATCGAGTACGGATTCTTCCGACCCATGGTGCGGGAAAACACCCCGAGGACCAGGAAGGTGAACAGAGCCAGCAACACCACTGCAGCCACAATGGCCCAGCGCTCCGGCTCGAAAAGCTTAAGACAAACTGCCGCAAGCGTCACTGCACCGATTGACTCGCACAGCGTCCGCAAAATCACCAGCACGTTGACGTGCCGAGCCCGATTTTCTACGACCTTGAGAAGCGCATTAGCACCCGCGACCTCGTCACGCTGCAGCTCGGCCACGCGCGCACGGGAAATCCCTGCGACCGCAGTTTCGACTGTGTTAAGTCCGCCAGCGCAGATCATCGCCACAACGGCGACAATTATCAAAGTGATCATCGCTCGTTAGAACGCTCCGGGAACGCATTGGGGTTAATTGGTTTTTCGGAAAAGCTCACGCCACGACGATCGATGTCGTCGTACCAATCCGCCAACAGGCCATTCTGCAGGGAGAACATCTGGCGCTCTTCCTCCGCCGTGACATGGTCATAACCCAACAGGTGCAGTACGCCGTGCACGGTGAGCAGAACCAACTCGTGGCTCAGCGGATGACCTGCACGCTCCGCCTGCCCCGCGGCAAACTCCGGGCACAACACAATGTCGCCCAGCATTGCAGGCCCTGGGCTAGCTGCATCTGGTCGGCCAGAGCCAGGAGTGAGCTCATCCATCGGGAAGCTCATCACATCTGTCGGACCCGGCAGATCCAGCCAGCGCACATGGAGGTCTTCGATCGTCTTCAAGTCGACAATGTGAATGCTCAGCTCGGCTGCCGGATGCACGTCCAGGCGGCCCAGCGCATAACGGGCAACGTCGATAAGCGACTCTTCATTGACGCCCTGACCGGACTCGTTGAAAACTTCAATGCTCATGTAATTTCAGCGTCCTTTATCGCTTTGTGGCGGACTGTCGCTTTTGTGGGGACTCGGCGCCCTGTTCAATACCTTCGTTATAGGCATCGTAGTCATCGTAGGCCTCGACAATTGCGGTTACCAGCGGGTTGCGCACCACATCCGCAGCCGCCAGCGCCGGAAAAGCGATTCCCGGCACACCGCGCAGCACCTCACGGGCGACAGCTAGACCGGACTTCTGCCCCCGAGGCAGGTCGACCTGGCTGGCGTCACCGGTGATGACCAGCTTCGAACCGAAGCCCAGGCGGGTGAGGAACATTTTCATCTGCGCCGGAGTAGTGTTCTGTGCTTCGTCGAGAATGATGAACGCATTGTTCAAGGTACGACCGCGCATGTACGCCAGCGGTGCGACCTCCACTACCCCAGTTTCCATCAGCTTTGGAATCAGCTCTGGCTCAAGCATTTCGCGCATCGCATCGTGCAATGGGCGCAGGTAGGGGTCAATCTTCTCATGCAGAGTACCCGGCAGGAAGCCCAGGTTTTCACCGGCCTCCACTGCGGGGCGAGTCAGAATAATGCGTTCGACCTGCTTATTCTTCAGCGCAGCAACAGCCTTGGCCATGGCCAGGAAGGTCTTGCCCGTACCGGCGGGGCCGATACCGAAAACAACGTTATAGCGGTCGATGGCATCGACGTAGTTCTTTTGTCCCTCAGTCTTGGGACGCACGGTCTTGCCACGATGCGTCACGATGCCGCCACCGAGCACCTCGCTGGCGGACTTCTCCCCGCGATCCACAATGCCCACCGCGTGCCGCACCGACTCCGGGGAGAGCTCGTGCCCACGACGGGCCATTGCCTCTAACTCCTTGAAAGCGCGGACAGCCAACGAAACATCCGCCGGAGCACCCTTGATTGTCACAACTCCGCCGCGGACATGAATATCCGCTGCCAGCAGAGATTCCAGCAGACGTAGGTTCTGATCCGCATGACCGACCACAATCGGCGCGAGATTGTCATCGAGCTCGACGACGGCAGTGGTACGAGCAGTTACTGAATACTTTGTCATTATGCGTCTATCCTACTGACCAGGCGTGGGTGCGCCGCCCCAGCGCTTTGTCAACGGGCCCAGTGCGCAAAGAGCAGCAGCTCCCGCGAGGGCGCTGCGGAGAACTGTCGGGCCGAGTACTACCGAGCTAGCACCTGCGGCGCGGAAGGCCTCGAGTTCCCCAGGACTGACTCCCCCTTCTGGGCCGACGATGAAAAGAACCTTGTCAGCGTTTGCTGCCTGCGCGGCGAAGTCCACGAACGGAGCTGTTTCCTCCTCGTGCAAAACTGCTGCCACACCACCTGCTGATGTGGTTTCCCGGATGAGTTGCTCAATATCGGCGGAGCTATGCAGGTCCGCGACCGGCGGAATCCATGCACGACGAGCCTGCTTGGCTGTCTCGCGCGCAGTCGACTGCCACTTGGTGCGGGCCTTAGTGACCTTCGCGGTACCCTGCCATCGGGCTACACAATTCACGGCCGCCCAGGGGATAATCTCATCGACCCCGGCCTCGGTCATCATATCGACCGCAAGCTCAGCACGATCTGACTTCGGCAGCGCCTGCACCACAGTGACGTGCGGGCGCGGACGTGGACGTTCCTCAGCGGCAACCACACGAACGTGGACCTCACGAGGGTCTACGTGCATGAGCTGTGCTCGCACCACCTTGTCCGCACCATTGGCAAGAAGAATCTCCGAGCCCTCCTTCAGCCTGCGAACGCTGATGTGCTTTGCCTCCGACCCGAGGATTCGAATGATTTCTTCCGGGCGCGGCAGCTCGGTGAACTCACCGAGGAATACGGGCAAACTCATGTGTGCTTCACACTCACTGGAGGGGGCTTTGGGGATGGCGTGTTCTAACGGCGGCGGAATCGGGAGAAGAAACCGTTGCGCTCACTCGAGTCTGCCACCTTGGCATCATCATCGCGGTGCTCGCGTAGCTTCTCCAGCAGCTCGCGGGACTTGCGGTCCAGCTTCGTCGGCACCGTGACATCGACGTGTGCGACCACGTCGCCGTTGCCCTCGCCGCGCAGATGCGGCATGCCCTTACCCGACAGACGAATCTGCTCTGCCGGCTGGGTGCCCGAATCAACCTTGATGGTCATTGGTTCGCCGAGCAGGTCGTCGACCTCAAACTCGGTACCAAGTGCGGCATCAGCCATGGGCACCTGCACGTTAAAGTGCAGATCATCGCCCTCACGCTCGAATACAGGGTGCGGGTCCATGGCAACTTCCACGTAGAGGTCACCCGCCGGGCCACCGCCCGGACCGACCTCGCCCTGCCCTGCCATGCGAATACGCATGCCATCAGAGATACCTGCCGGAACGTTGACCGTCAGATCACGGCGAGCACGGACGCGGCCATCGCCACCGCAGTTGTTACACGGATCGGGGATGATCTCGCCGGTGCCCTCACAAGTCGGGCACGGCCGCGAGGTCATCACATTGCCCAGGAAGGAACGCTGGACCTGCTGAATCTCGCCAGTGCCATCACAGCTGGTACACATCTTCGGCTTGGATTTGGACTTCGAGCCAGTTCCCTCGCACTGCTCACACAGCACCGCGGTGTCCACCGTGATGGGCTTGCGGACACCGGTGAATGCCTCATCGAGGCCCAGCGAAATACGCAGCAGCGCATCTGCACCTGGCTGTACACGCGAGCGGCGCTGGCGGGTACCGCCGGCACCGCCGAAGAATGCTTCGAAGATATCGCCGACTCCGCCGCCACCGAAACCGCCGAAACCTCCGCCTGGCATACCGCCCTGCGGATTGAGAGGATCTCCTCCCATATCCACAATCCGGCGCTTTTCAGGATCCAGCAGGACCTCGTTCGCCTCAGATGCCTCACGGAACTTCTCCGCAGCTTCTTCATCACCCGGATTACGGTCTGGGTGGTACTTGAGCGCCAGCTTTCGGTACGCCTTCTTAATCTCAGCGTCCGTAGCGTCCTTCTCCACTCCGAGGATGCCGTAATAGTCGCGTGCCAACTTTAGCTACTTCCTTTCAATACCCGGCCAACGTACTGTGCAACAGCAGCAACCGAGGAAATTGTTCCCGGATAATCCATAAATGTGGGGCCAACTACGCCCATGCCACCCAAAATTTCGGTGCCGGTGCCATAGCCAGTTGAAACAACTGAGGTAGCGCGCAGCTCCTCGTCCTCGTTTTCCTCACCGATGGAAACGCGAACGTGGTGCAAATCCTGCGCGGCCGACAGCAGTTTCAGCACGACCACCTGTTCTTCGAGAGCTTCAAGAACCATGGGCAACGTAGAAGGTAAGCGACCGGCCATATTACCACGGGTCAAATTCGATGCCCCGGCCAGGATGAGTCTGTCATTCGGCTTCTCAATCAACGACTCCACCAGCACCGTCGAGCAGCGAATAAGCACATCCCGCAAATCACGCGGGGCGTTAGCCGCAAGATCGGAAATCGCAATCGACGCGTCGGCAAGCGTGTGCCCCGACATTGCACGGTTGAAATGCTCACGCAAGAGCGGCACGAGATCGGGATCCATCGGTGCTGGCAGCTCAACATTGCGCTGCTCCACGCGCCCGGTGTCAGTGATGACTACCAGCAACAATCGCGCGTCGGCGAGCTGGACAACCTCGCAGTGCCGGACGCGGGAGACCTCCAGCGTCGGTACCTGCACCACTGCGACCTGACGGGTTAGCTGGGCCAGCAGCTGCACACTGCGACGCAGAACGTCCTCCAAATCGACGCCGCCTTCGAGGAACTCGAGGATAGCTCGGCGCTCAGCCCGGGACAGCGGCTTAATCTGCGAAAGATTGTCCACAAAAAGGCGGTAGCCCTTCTCAGTCGGGATACGCCCGGACGATGCATGTTCCTGCTGGATATAGCCCTCGGCCTCCAGCACCGCCATGTCATTTCTAATGGTCGCCGAGGACACACCCAGATTGTGGCGCTCCACCAGAGCCTTCGAGCCAACGGGCTCCTGGGAAGCTACGTAATCCGAGACAATTGCCCGAAGAACTTCCTGCCTGCGCTTATCCGTCTGAGATGACATGCGGATAGTTTAACTAAGGATGTCAACAATTATTGCGTCGGCCAGCAAACGACCGCGATTGGTCAGCTGAATCCGCTGGCCACAATCGACGGAAACAAACTCCACCATGCCCGCTTCCGCTTGCCGACGTGCCTTGCCCAGCTCATCCTCTCCGAGCAGATTGGCATCGATACCCTCGGCCAAGCGGAGGCCCAGCATAATCTTCTCAGTGTGCCGATTCTCGGCCGTTAGCCCTTCTGAATCCTTAATCGGCAACTCTCCGCCGGAAATGGTCGCCGCGTAGCGAGCCGGATGCTTGACGTTGTAAAACCTCGTGCCATCCAGATGCGAATGTGCACCGGGGCCCGCACCCCACCAATTTCCATCGCGCCAGTAGAGCATATTGTGGCGACACTGGCCGCCCGGCTTCGCCCAGTTGGACACCTCGTACCAGGAGAAACCGGCTTGACTCAGTGCGGCATCGATGCGCTCGTAGCGGTCGGCGAGATCGTCGTCGTCAGGCATCGGCAGCTCACCACGACGGACCTTACGCGCCATCGCAGTACCCGGCTCGACAATCAGCGAGTACGCCGAAACATGATCGACCTCCGTGGCCAGGACCGCCTCCAACGTCGTATCGAGATCCGCCATCGACTCCCCTGGCGTGCCATAGATAACGTCGAGGTTGATGTGCTCAAAACCGGCAGCGCGTGCCTCCGCCACTGCCGCCGCAGGACGCCCCGGCGTGTGCGTACGATCCAGAGTGGCCAGCACATGCGGCACAGCCGACTGCATGCCCAGACTCACCCGGGTAAACCCTGCCTCGGCCAGGCCTTCGAAAAACTCCGGGGAGGTCGACTCGGGATTCGACTCGGTGGTGACCTCAGCGTCGTCAGCAAGCCCAAAGCTGTTGCGCACACCGTCGAGCAGACGACGAAGACCACTCGCCCCCAACATCGACGGCGTACCCCCGCCGACGAATACGGTATCGGCGCCACGCGCTAGTTCGGGGTGCTTTACGACGGCCATCTCGAGCTCAGCCACGATGGCATCGAGGTAGTCTCCCTGCGTTGCGCCACTGCCCAGCTGACCTGGCGTGTACGTGTTGAAATCACAGTAGCCACAACGGGTGGCACAGAATGGGACGTGTAAGTAGACACCGAAGGAATCGGTGTGTGCGGAGGCTTCGCTCACGCATGCTCCTTGGCTCGACGTTGCTTGACGCGGCGGACAATTTCATCGATGCGGGCACGTTCCATCAGGAACTCCGGAGGCCTACGGCCGCGCAGCGCATTGGCAACTGCCGGATGAGTCTCGGGAACAGCAACACACCAAGCGGCGGCAGCGGACAGTGCTCGGCGGCCAGACTGCGCGTAAAGCTGCGGAAGCACCACACTACCGAGCTTCTCCACGCCTCGGATGTTTTCGGCGGAAACCCAGTCGGCGAGTTCCTCCAGGTAAGAAGCCACGGCATCGGAGCGAGCAATCATTGCCTGCGTGACCGTAGGGACTGCAACCGGATGCTTCAAAGGAGCCGGAATGAGCGACAGTGACTGCACATCCGGAGACTTCGGTGCCGGATGCGGGTGTCGACGCGGTGTCGAAGCGGAGGAAAGAGTACCGATGCGCCCCGAGCGAATGCCGGAGGTAAACGCTTGGCGTAGACCATCAAGTTCACCAATCAGAGGGCGGCAGTCCTCAACGGCCTCGTCGACGATGTCAGCGAGCTCGAGAACACATTCGTCCACCAGCTCACGATCTACATCAGCAACCGCCTGAGCGAGGTGCTCGATGTGTTCGGCAACTTCGTCACCAATGTCGTAGAGCTCTTGGGTCACTTCGCGCAGGCGTAGCCGAGCATCGAAGTGGTTAATCATTGCCCGCCCTCCCACGACATCTTCGGTGTCGGTGACATCATTGCAGTTTTCTGCTTTCGAATACCGACGAATGTTGACGATTGCCGACTTTCGAAAACTGAAAACTCCTTAAAAATTTCTAGCGCCCCTCACCTTAATGGGGTGAGGGGCGCTAGCGCGGTAACAACACGCTGCCGTTTTCTATCGACAGCGGGCAGACCGTGAATTAACGCTGGTAGAGAGCCTCAATGTCACGCGAGTAGTTGTCCATGACAATGTTGCGCTTGACCTTCATGGTCGGGGTCAGCTCACCGCTTTCCTCGGTGAAGTCACTATCCAGAATATGGAACTTCTTAATAGCCTCTGCGTGAGAAACCAGCTCGTTAGCGGAGTTGACGGCGTCCTGAATCTCGGCGCGCAAAACTGCGCTGGAGGCAGCGAGTTCACGGATCGAGGTGTGCTCGGGGACGGAGTGCTCAATCTTCCACTTCTCCAGTGCCTCCTCATCGAGAGTGACCAACACGGAGACGAACGGACGACCATCGCCGATGACGACTGCCTGGGACACCAGCGGGTGCGCACGCATGCGGTCTTCCATCGGACCCGGCGCGACATTCTTACCACCTGCGGTGACAATGAGGTCCTTCTTGCGGCCGGTGATCTTCAGGTGGCCTTCTTCGGTCAGCTCACCGAGGTCACCAGTCTTAAACCATTCGCCGTCGATGAAGGCTTCCTTGGTTGCCTCTTCGTTCTTCCAGTAGCGGTCGAACACAACCGGACCACGGAGCAGAACTTCGCCGTCATCAGCGATAGCGGCGGAGCAACCACCGACCGGACGACCAACGGTACCAATAATCTGCTCGCTCGGGTTGTTCACGGTGACGGCAGCCGTGGACTCAGTCAGACCGTAGCCTTCGTAGACAGGCACACCGAGACCACGGAAGAAGTGCCCGAGGTCAGAGGACAGAGCCGAACCACCGGAAATGGTGTACTGCACGGCCTCACCCATAGCTGCGCGAATTTTCGAGAACAGCAGGCGATCGTAGAGCTGGCGACGCAGCTTCAAGACACGCGACGGACCTGCCGGAGTATCCAGTGCCTTGGAGTACTCGATGGCGGTGGCCTCAGCACGCTCGAACATGGCCAGGCCGAATGCGCCCTTCTCCTTAGCGGAGGCGTAGGCGGAGTCACGAACCTTCTCGAACACGCGCGGCACACCGAGAATCATGTGCGGACGGGAACGCTGGAACTCCAGGGTGACGGTCTTGGTATCAGCCCAGTGAGACTGGGTAGCACCGGAAATCATCGAAGCCAGGGACACTGCGTGAGCCAACACGTGCGCCAACGGCAGGAAGGTCAGAATGCGGTTCCCCGGACGGGCAATCAGGCCAATCTCGTTGGTGAGGATGGCGCGGGCCTCCGCCAGCCAGTTGCTGTGCAGGAGCACGCAGCCCTTCGGACGACCAGTGGTACCGGAGGTGTAAATCACGGTTGCCAGGTCGTCGGCCTTGGTGTCCTTGATGCGGCGCTCGACCTCGTCGCCGTCAATGTCACGGCCTTCGTAGCTAATGGTGTCAGTAGCGGAAGCGTTAATCTCCAGTACACGACGCAGCTGAGACTCGCCCTCCGGGTTCTCGGTGCCCTTTTCGACCAGCAGAGGCTTCATGCGGTCGGTGTGCTCACGCGACTCGGTAAATGCGAAAACAGCACCGGAGTTTTCAATAATCCAACGAATCTGGCCAGACGAAGAAGAGCCGTAAATCGGGACAACAGCAGCGCCTGCCATCCAGATAGCGGTATTGATCAGGTTCCACTCGTAGCGAGTCTCACTGAGCAGCGCTACGCGGTCGCCCGGCTGAACACCGTTGGCAATTAGCCCCTTAGCGACGCCCTTTGCCTCGTCATAGAACTCCTGAGCAGTGACATTTACCCACTCAAAGTTCTTGGGGCGAGTGAAAAGCACCAGCTTCGGGCGCTTCTGCACCAGCTCCTGCAGCGAGGTAATAATCGTTTCGTCCTCGCCGATGACGTATTTCGCCTCGGTAGTATATTCACGCATCGAGTTACAAACCCCTACTTTCGGTAGTTCTGTCCGTCGTTGGTTTCGTTAGGAATCAACTTAGAACATCAAACCCTGCGCCGTTGTGATTTCAGTAAATATTTCGATAACGAAGTGATTTACCTTACTACTGGCAAAGTTTTTCTAAACTGGCATGATGGAAAGGGTGACACAGGCAGCTTCCAATCCTCCCCTTTCCTCTCCACTCGCCGACCTCGCTAAAGATGTCGGAGTTGGGGTTTCCTACTACTCCACCGAGGGCCAACTCGTGCACGTCTCTCGTGAGACAGTGCTAAAAACTCTCGCTGCTCTCGACATCGATCTGGGCCCAGATCCCAGCGATGCCGACATCAACGACGCCCGTCGTGAGTGGGCAGACACGCAGTGGTCTCGCCTTCTCCCGCCCGTGGTAGTTACCCGCCAGGGCATCTTCCACCGAGTTCTGGTTCACGTACCGCACGGCAGCAATGTCAGCGTGACTGTGAAACTGGAGGACGGCGCAGAATGGCCCTGCGCTCAGGTGCACCACTTGGTACCGCCACGCCAGGTCGGCGATGTGTTGATGGGTGAAGCCGCCTTCGCAATTCCAGAGGATCTGCCACTTGGTTGGCATCGCTTGCGCGCAGTCAACGATGACAACGTCGCTGAGTGCGATGTGGCCGTAACCCCCAACCGTCTCGCCACTGCCGACAAGTACGTGCAGAATCCTGCGCATGGTGTCATGGCACAGCTGTACTCGGTACGCTCCAGCCGCAGCTGGGGTATTGGCGATTTCGCTACCCTCGGCGACTTGGCACAGGTCAGTGCAGAGCACGCGGGCTCTGATTTCGTCCTCATCAATCCGTTGCACGCCGCAGAGCCACTGCCTCCGGTAGAAGACTCGCCGTACCTGCCCACCACGCGCCGCTATGTCAATCCGCTGTACGCGCGCCCAGAGCTTATCGACGAGTTCGGGTACCTGGACAAGGACGAGGCCGATGAAGCCCGTGCGCTAGCGAACTCTTTCCACCAGCTCAATCACAGCCCTGATGAGATTGACCGCAACCCCATCTACGCTGCAAAGCTCAAGGTATTGCGGGCAATTCACAAGATCCCCCTGTCCAGCGCACGCCAGGCGGAATTTGACCGTTGGCTGGAGGCCGAGGGCCGTGGCATATACGACTACGCGTCGTGGTGCACCGAGCGCGAGCTCGCGGATCGCGCTGCTGCCCGCGATGCTGCACGCGCTGCCACTTCCGATTCTGGTGCCGTAACCGAGAACGATATCGAGTTGGTTCCACCGTTGGGTAACCACGCCAGTGTCGAATCTCTGCGGGAGGAAATCTTCCAGTTCCACCTCTGGGTGCAGTGGATTCTCGATCAGCAGCTCGGCCAGGCACAAGAGGCAGCCCTGGATGCGGGTATGCGCATCGGCATCATGGCCGACCTTGCCGTCGGCGTGCACCCTGGCGGCGCGGATGCCGAGAACCTTGCGGATTGGCTCGCTCCTGCTATCTCTGTTGGCGCACCGCCAGACGGTTTTAACCAGCGCGGCCAAGACTGGTCGCAGCCGCCGTGGAACCCGCACAAGCTAGCCGAGGCCGGCTACCGCCCCTGGCGCGACATGCTGCGCACAATCCTTCGCCACGCAGGTGGCATTCGTGTTGACCACGTGCTGGGTATGTTCCGCCTCTGGGTCATGCCGCGGATGGAGTCCCCCGTCAATGGCACCTACCTGTACTTCGACCACGAGGCAATGGTCGGTATTCTCGCACTTGAGGCCGAGCTCGCTGGGGCCGTCGTCGTAGGCGAAGACCTGGGCACTTTCGAGCCGTGGGTGCAGGACTACCTGGCCTCGCGGGGCATCATGGGCACCTCGATCGTGTGGTTTGAATCCGAGGGCGACCAGCCGAAACCACCAAGCGCTTACCGCAGCCTGTGCCTGTCCTCCGTCACCACGCACGATCTGCCGCCGACGGCAGGCTACCTCGCAGGCGAGCACATCAAGCTACGGGAACGCCTGAGACTATTGCTTTCCGACGTCGCGGAGGAAGACCGCCGGGACTTCGAGTGGATTCGAAAGGTTTTGGGTGCGGCCAAGGAAGCCGGCTGCTTTGGTGACACGGCTGCGGCGGACATGGATGTTCATTCCCTTACCCGCGATAATCTGCCACCAATTGACGCACTGGTCACGGGGCTGCACCGCTTCCTCGACCAGACGCCATCCGCGCTGAAGTGTGAGGCCTTGGTGGACATGGTCGGCGATCGTCGTACTCAGAACCAGCCGGGCACGAGCCACGACCAGTACCCGAACTGGTGCATTCCGCTAACCGATGCCGAGGGCAAGGCCGTGCTTGTCGAGGACCTGCCTCGCTTCCCCGGATTCAAGCGTTAATTGGTTCGTGAGCGACTAATCCCTCATTTTTGCTGTTCACCGATCTTTCAGGTTATATGCCCGGCACTAAAACCGAGGCTAAAACTGGAAATCGGTGACTGCACCAGCGATGAGGATGAGAAGAAGCAAAACGATTAGGGCAAGTAGGACCTTCGAGTGCCTCGACCGATGCATGCTAACTCAGCTCCCTACTGCGAAATATTTGCGAACTACCCAACTCTAGCCTGTTGGGCAAATTTCCTAATACTTTAAGACATACCTTAGGGCAGCGATAGCGACCCAACACTTAAAGGGGGCTTCTCCCAGCTCAATTCATCGGGTCTCTCGGTGAGCTATCCGCAAGGCCACTACCTCTTCGGCTAGCTCTCGCTGCCCGCTCCTCGACGCTCCTGCGAACGCTCCCGCCGATGCACCGACCTCTGCCACAGACGTCCGCTGACAACATCGATTGCGCCAACGAGAACGAAAGCAAGAAACCCTCCGACTACCAGGAGAACCACGCATAGCACGCTGACCTGCGCAAGCAGTGGCAATTGGATAAGCCACTGCCCTACTCTGTCGAATGCTTCTGCCATGAGTGTCAACCTACCCTGCCGGTGACCGGAATAACCAGTGGGCGGCGGTCGCGGGGCTCGTCGTAAAGCGTGAAGCTAGGCATCAGTGCCCGACAGCCCGCGGCGTTCGAGGAGCGGCTGGATGTCCTTATCGCGACCTCGGAAGGCACGGTAGGCGGCCATGAAGTCGATGGCGCCACCACGGGAGAGAATCTCCTCGCGGAAGTGGCTGCCGCCGCTGATTGTGGCACCGCCGTTGTCGGTGAACCAACCGAAACCGTCCGCGTCGAGCACCTCTGCCCACAGGTAGGAGTAATAGCCCGCCGAGTAACCGCCGGCGAAGATGTGGTTGAAGTAGCGGGAGCGGTAACGCGGAGCCAGGTGGGGAACGTCGAGGCCGAGTTCAGCGAGTGCTTCCGCTTCGAAGGCATCAACATCAGTGACCTGAGCTGCTTCCTCCTCGGTGAGGCTGTGCCAGGCCAGATCGATGGCGCACGCGGCGAGGTACTCAACCGTGGCGAATCCCTCACCAGCGGTGCGGGCCTTCTTCACAGACTCGACTAGCTCGGCCGGGATCGGCTCACCGGTACGAACGTGGACGGCGTAATTGGCCAGAATGGATGGCTCAAGTGCCCAGTTCTCGTTAATCTGGGAGGGGAATTCCACGAAGTCGCGCGGGACGTTAGTGCCCGAGAAGGTCGGGTACGTGACGTCGGAAAGCAGACCGTGGAGGGCGTGCCCGAACTCGTGGAAAGCAGTGGTGACCTCGTCGAGCGTCAGTAGCACCGGGGTTCCCGGCTCGGTTTCGGCGATGTTCATCACGTTGACCACGACTGGCAGGCGCCCCAGCAGACGGGACTGGTCCCTAAACGAGCTCATCCATGCACCACCGCGCTTAGTCGGGCGCGAGAAGTAGTCCGTAATAATCAGGCCGATGGTCTCGCCTCCGCCCTGGCGTACCTCCCACACGGTCGTGCCCGGCGCGTATCCCTGCAGGTCCTCGCGCTTGACTACCTCGATGCCGTAGAGCTTGCGGGCAGCGTAGAACACGCCGTCTTCGATGACACGGTGCAGCTCGAAGTAGTTCTTGAGTTCCTCCGTGTCGACTGCGAATTCTTCCGCTTTACGACGGCGCTCCCAATACGGCCAGTCAGCGCCCGTGACCGTCTCACCGCCAGCCAGATCAGCGACCCGCTTGTACTCGCCTTCAGCATTGGCAATGGCAGCTGGCGCCAGGTCTGCAATGAGCTTCCGAGCAGCCTCTGCGGTGGTTGCCGTCTCCTTGGCAATGACGTAATCCGCATGCGTGTCGTAGCCGAGCAGCTTGGCACGGCGGGCACGCAGGCGCGCCATTTCCAGCACAATGCCGGAGTTGTCGAACGTGCCGGAGGCAGCACCCGCACGCCCCAGTGAGGCTTCATAGAGCTTGGCGCGAGTAGCCGGATTATCCAGGTCAGCCAGCTGTGCCGGAGTTGACGGTAGGTCCAGCGGAATCAGCCACGGCGCATCGGTGTCGGCCTTTTTCGCGTAGGCGGCGAAGGACGCAATGGCGTCGTCGGAAAGCCCGGCGAGTTCCTCGCGGTCGTAGATCTCCACGGCGCGCGCGACGGTGTCCTTCAGTAGGTTTTCACCGAAAGCCGTGGAGAGCTCAGAGAGACGGGAATTGATGCGGCTGAGCTCGGCTTTGTCCTCGTCGCTGAGGTCCGCACCGGCGCGCTGGAAGTCTTCGCGGACTTTCTTCAGCAGCAGCTTCGCCTCTTCCGGATTGGCGGCATCCTCAACGCTGTCGATGGCATTGATGCGCTGCCACAGGTCACTGCGCATGCGAATCTGATCCAGGTGTGCAGTGAGCTGCGGGGCAATCTCGGCTTCAATTTCCATGCGGACATCGGTGGCGTCCGTGCCGGCAACGTTGAAGAAATAAGCAGCGACGCGGTCCAGATCCTGGCCCGCCTTTTCCATTGCCTCGATGGTATTAACAAAGGTCGGCGCCTCCGACGACGTGGCGATGGCGTCGATCTCGCGTGCATGGCTGCGCATTGCTTCGCTAAAAGCCTCGCGGACGTGGCTGTCATCGATTGCCGCAAAATCTGGCAATTCGCAGAACAATTCCGACGGTGTCAACAGTGGATTTCGTGCATCATTGGTCATAGTGAATTCAACTGTAGCGTGCTCGAAAAACCAGAGTGCGCCTACCGTCTGAAACAGACTCCCCGCCCTTCTGGCAGGACCAACCGTGACGAGGAGGCGTTTTCCGCCATGACAGAGACGACTATTTCCGCTCCCTGCGGGAGGCTAACCGGCCGTATTCACGATGGCGCAATACAAGTTTTCAATATCGATTACGCAGATGCTGCTCCGTTCGCCGCGTCGGCACCGGTGGCAGACGGCCCACAGTCGGGCACTCGGCGCTGTGAACCCGAGCGCGAATTAGTTCTCACCGTCACCGCACCGGCTGAGCCCGCGGACGCCTCCTATCCGGTATTGCTGTGGATTCACGGTGGTAGCTACGAGTTTGGGCATCCCTCCGAACCCTGGACGGACGCGACGGCCTTCGCACAGGCGGGCATCGTCACCGTTTCGCTTGGATACCGCAAGGGCCTCGAGGGCTTCTGGCGTGACAGTGAAACAGAGACCTACCGGGCCATTGATGACCTGTATCTGGGGCTGCAGTGGGCTCGTCGTAACGCGCCTGCCTTCGGCGGCGATATCGACAACATCACTATCTCGGGGCAATCGGCGGGTGCGGCGCTGGCGCTCACTCTGGCTGCCGACGATCGCACGCGCGGCCAGATCCAACGCACCATTGCCATGTCGCCGGCCTTCTCGCTGCTGTCGGGCTCGCGCCTCCGCCGCACGTTGGCCGGCATCGGCGTGGGACGTGTGCCGTCCACCGACGTCTTTTCGCGTGCCGACGAACGCAGGGTCGCTCGGGCCCAGAAATTGGTGTCGGCATCCTCGCCTTCGGATCCGGCAATTGGGCCTCGCTTCGACAGCTTTGCTCCCACACTGCCGACGATGGTGACCGCCACCAGCGAAGAGTTCTTCTCAGAACCGCCGGTTGTGGCGATGGACAAGTTGCCCATGCGAGAGTGGATGGCTCGGCGCTACGCCAAGGGGCATCGCGGCCACGGCGAATTTCCGGCCACCGCCTATGCCGAGCGTCCGATGGGGAATGTCATTTCTGACTCAGCGATTCGCTCATACGCTGTTAAAGTCGCCGAACGGTCCGTGGCGGCTGAGCTGGATGTGTGGGCGGCACAGTTCGAACCGGGAGAAGGGTTGGGCTATGCACCTGCTGGCCGCACCAGTGGTGCTCCGCACTGCATCGACATTGCACGCTTCTTCGGTATGAAAGAACCCAACCATCCATTCCACCAAGTGGCGGTCGAGTTCATCCGCGAAGGCACCTCACACATGCCCCGCTACAACGACGACCGCAAGGTGACTACCTTTACCGGCGCTGACGCCCAGGCAGTCGAGGGCATTGCCATCGATGCGTGGGCGGCTCCGCGCCAGCTCTTTGGTGCATAGGGAATAAGGCGGGTGAAGCTTGCGCTGGTTAGCGCTGTGCTGTTGCGCTCAACAACTGAGCCCAGCAACTTAAGCTGGCAAAGTCTGCATGTACCGATAAATCTCGACGCAGACCAAAATGGTGATCAGCGTGATAAGTACTGCTATGAGTTTCCTGCGATCCATAGCCACCGTTCTTACCGAAGCACCAGGCCAGACGCAAGCTTTACCGTCTGTGTTTAACTATCAACTATGGAGCCGCTTGATTTATTAGTCCCCGAGAATTCCGCGCTACAACCGGTCGACCCCGCGCTGGCTAAGGTGAAGCGAATCGCGCACGCCGCTCCCCTGCTAGTTATCACGATTGCAGCCGTCGTCGCCGCTGTGATGTGGACTCCGTGGATGTGGTTGGGCGTCCTCGCCTGCGTGCTCTACTTCGCATATATCTACTGGCTCATCGGTCGACGAGTTCGTGCCCACCGATACCTCGAAGAGGACAACGACTTCATCGTTGCGTCCGGACGTTGGTGGCGCTCGGTCACTGTTGTCCCTTACGGACGAATCCAGTTCATTGACATCGATGAAGGACCTCTCCTTCGACTATTCGGACTGGCAACGCTGAAGCTCAACACAGCATCGGCGAGCTCGGATGCAGCCGTCCACGGTTTGCCACGCGAAGAAGCGCTCGCCCTGCGCGCTCGTCTATCTCAGCGCGCCCACGACCGGATGGCGGGTCTTTAAATGAGGCATAGAGTTCATCCCCTATCTCCGCTGCTCAAAAGCTTCGCCACAATCGCTGCGGTGATTGCATTCGCAGTCGCGAATCAGTGGCAGTTGGCCGTTGCTGTCGTGACTCAGCTCTACGACTGGGCATGGCTCGGTCTCCTTGTCGGTACCGGTGCGGTCGCCATAATTATTGGTCTGATTGCATTTTTCTCGTGGCTATCCTGGCGGTATACGTTCTACGAACTCACCGACGATGAGGTTCGCTACGGCTCCGGATGGCTACTGCGTTCTCGACGCGCGGCACGGCTCGACCGCGTGCAGGCGGTGGATATCAACCAACCATTGTTGGCGCGCATTTTCGGGCTCGCCGAAATTGTCATTGAAACAGCCGGCGGCTCCGATTCGCACTTCACAATCAAATACCTCACTCCCCCGCAGTGCGAACAGTTCCGCGCCGACGTGTTGGGTGAGGTAGAAAAGCTGGACACCGAACTGGCACATTCGCTTTACGACGGCGACAGCCCCGCCGCTGCTCAAGACTCCAGCGCCCACATGTCCTCCCGCATGTCCGACGCGAAGACCATCTTTGGCCCGGTCAATGTCGGACGGCTGATTGCATCCGTGGCCATTGGACCCGGTCTTTTCGTCGGCATAGCTCTTATCCTCCTCGCCGTTGTCTCTGCGCTGTTCACCGACTTCATCGTGGAAATCCTCAGCGGAGTAACCATCACTACTCTGATTGTGATTGGCAGTTTCGCGCTCGGCCTTTTCGGAGTACTAAATCAGTCGTGGGATTTCACGCTGAAGGTGTCGTCGGAAAGCAGGCGTCTGGCGATTACCGCCGGACTGTTGTCGACGCGCGCTCAGACCATTCCGATCGATCGCATTCATGGCTTTAAAGTGGTGCAACCGCTCTGGTGGCGTCCGTGGAGGTGGTCCCGTGCGGATGTCTCCGTGGCGGGCTATGGCCTGGACAGTGCACAGTCGAACAACACACTGGTGCCAGTGGCGCCGGCGGCGGAGACCGATACGATTGTCGATTACCTGATGACTGAGATTGCGGGACCGGCCTCTACCGATGACCTGCTGGGCTCCTGGCAGACTCCACGCACGGCATGGTGGCTCAGCCCAATTGACTGGAAATTTCAAAAGGTGCAGGCCACGAAGCGGGGGCTGTTAGTGACCAAGGGTCGGTTCTGGCATACGCGGTTCATGGTCCCCTGGCAGCGCATCCAGGGGCATACACTAACCATTTCTCCGCTGAAGAAAGCGGCGGGAGTGGCGAACGTGCGGATCGACATGGTGCCGGGAGCGGTCACTCCGGTGGCAACGGAGTTGAAGTTGGATGATGCGTACCAGCTCGCTGCGTTAATTCAGGAACACAAGGCTGTTTAGAATGCTGTTTAATGAGGTCTCCCAGGACGGCCATCTCGCGCGGTCTTGTGGGATCTCGCAGGAAAACTCTCTCTGCAGGCTAGTGGCATAGTCATTACGCTGGGATGCATGACTATCGCCAAGGAAGATTACGAGTGGTACCGCAGCGCGGTGTTCTATGAGGTGCTCGTCCGGGCCTTCTTCGACTCCGACAACAACGGCTCCGGCGACCTCAAAGGGCTGACGGAGAAGCTCGATTATCTGCAATGGCTGGGCGTTGACTGCCTCTGGCTGCCGCCTTTCTACGACTCCCCGCTGCGCGACGGCGGTTACGATATCCGCGACTTCCGCGCCGTGCTCGACGAGTTTGGCACGGTCGAGGATTTTAAGGTGCTTCTCGACGAGGCCCATGCGCGCGGTATCCGCGTTATTACTGACCTGGTGATGAACCACACCTCCGATAGCCATGAGTGGTTCCAGCAGTCGCGCACTGACCCCGATGGCCCCTACGGCGATTTTTATGTCTGGACTGACGACCCGGACACCTACTCGGGCGCACGCATTATCTTCGTCGATACCGAGGACTCCAACTGGACCTATGACCCGGTGCGTGGCCAGTACTACTGGCACCGCTTCTTCTCCCACCAGCCGGATTTGAACTATGACAATCCGGCGGTGCAGGAAGCGATGCTCGATGTGCTGCGCTTCTGGTCCGATCTCGGCATCGATGGCTTCCGCCTCGACGCTGTGCCCTACCTCTTCGAGCGCGAAGGCACTAACTGCGAGAACCTGCCCGAGACCCACGCTTTTCTGAAGCGCTGCCGCAAGGTCATGGATGAGGAATACCCGGGTCGCGTCCTGCTGGCGGAGGCCAACCAGTGGCCCTCCGATGTGGTGGAATACTTCGGCGACCCGGAGGTCGGCGGCGACGAATGCCACATGGCTTTCCACTTCCCGCTCATGCCACGCATTTTCATGGCGGTGCGAAAGCAGTCCCGCTTCCCCATCTCGGAGATCCTGGAGTCTACGCCAGAGATTCCGTCTTCGGCTCAGTGGGGAATCTTCCTGCGCAACCACGATGAGCTGACGCTGGAAATGGTCACCGATGCCGAGCGCGACTACATGTACGCCGAGTATGCGCACGATCCGCGAATGAAGGCCAACATCGGCATTCGCCGTCGTCTAGCGCCACTGCTGCAAAATGACCGCACACAGCTCGAGCTTTTCAATGCCCTGCTACTCTCCCTGCCGGGTTCGCCGGTGCTCTACTACGGGGACGAAATTGGTATGGGCGACAACATTTGGCTCGGCGACCGCGATGGCGTGCGCACACCGATGCAGTGGTCGCCCGACCGCAACGCCGGGTTCTCCAAGGCCGACCCCGGTCGGCTCTATCTGCCGACCATTCAGGATGCGACCTACGGTTACCAGGCGGTCAATGTCGAGAACCAAGCGAGCTACTCCAATTCGCTGTTGAATTGGGTGCGTCGACTGATTCAGGTCCGCAAGCGCTATGAGGCTTTTGGCCTCGGTGACTTCCGCGAGCTGAATAGCGACACCGCCTCTGTTCTGACCTATCTGCGCACATACGGCGACGAAGTGCTGCTGTGCGTCAACAACCTGTCCTCTTACCCCGCGGCCGTCTCGCTGGATCTGTCCGAGTTCGCCGGCGCCACCCCGGTAGAGCTCACGGGTTCGGTTCCCTTCCCCACAATTGGCACTGATCCCTACCAGATCACGCTTCCTGGTCACGGTTTCTACTGGTTCGAAATCCAGTTGCCGCCAGAGACAAACCTCGAATCGAGCGCCTCCATGTCGGCGCCGACAATCCCGGTTGCGCAGGCGATATCGGACGCGCCGGTGACGTCATCACGCGAGCACTCAGGCACCGCCGCCGATGCCGCAGCCGATGCCGTCACAAACGCCGATAATAAAGAGTGATCTTTTAAGTCCCGAAAGGCGAACGAACTGAAATGACTATTCCCACCGCCGATTTCATTGCCGAAGAGCTGGCAGACACACTGGTCAAGATGCGCTTTTTCGCTGACAAGGTCTCTGACATCGACCACGTCGAGATCCTCGCGCTTGACCCCGTACTGCGCGACAATCCCGACAGTCCCGATGTCGATATCGCATTGGTGAGGGTGCACACCGCGCATTCCGCACCGACCTATCAGCTGCCCATCGCTTGGGCGGAGGACGTCCCCGATGGCCACGAGCAGTCCCTGCTGGTTCGCGCGGAGGGCATCGTCGGCTACGACGCTCTGATTGATTCGGATGCCATCACAGCACTCGGCCAGAAGCTTTCCGACGAAGGCAAGCTCGGCCGCATGGAACTGCGACGTGTGCCGGGCTCTGAGCAGCTCCGACCGAAATCCGGCCGCCCCATGGGAGTCGAGCAGTCGAACACCTCGGTCATTTTCGACGACCGCGTGATGTGCAAGTTCTTCCGTCGCCTCTACCCCGGTACTAATGCCGATGTGGAGCTGCTGGCCGCACTGGCCCAGGCGGATTGCAAGTTCGTCCCTGAGCTCTACTCCTGGGTGGAGACCACCATTGGCGAAGACACCTACACCACCGCCATGCTGCAGGAATTCGCACCGAACTCAGTCGATGGCTGGGAGTTGGCTCTTGGCGCAGTGCGCGATGCCATCCGCGACAGTCAGACCCCGCTGGAAGATTTGGGCACCGACTTTACATCCGAAGCGCGTGCGCTCGGCGAAGCAGTGGCCTCGGTACACAGCAGCCTCGCTGCCGCTGTCGCGGTAAAGAAGCGTCTGGCCGGTGCGGAGCTGGTAGCCCCACTGCGAGCTCGACTGGACTTCGTCGCTGGTGTGGTGCCACAAATTGCTGAGGTCAAGGATAAAGCGCAGGCTATCTTCGATCGCGCGGAGGCTGCGGTTCCCGAAGGTGGTGCCGTCGTCCAGCGAATCCACGGTGATCTGCACTTGGGGCAGGTATTGCGCACGCCGAGCTCTTGGCGCTTGATTGACTTCGAGGGCGAGCCGTCGCGCCCGTGGGAGGAGCGCCGGCTGCCGGATCACCGCCTACGCGATATCGCCGGCATGATTCGCTCCTTCGATTACGCCGCTCATTACCCGCTGCTGACCGGACGTGAAGACACCGAGGCAGCTACCGAGCGTGTTGAGCAGTGGGCTCGCCGCAATATCGATGCGTTCTTGGAGGGCTATGGCGATGCCAGTGACCCGGCGCTACTGGAGGCCTTTGTACTGGATAAGGCCATCTACGAGTGCCTTTACGAAGCGCAGAACCGCCCCAACTGGCTGCCGCTGCCGCTTGGTGCTGTGCGCTCGCTGTTAGGATAGGGCTTTTGTCGCAGTAATTTCATCGCGGGAGTGATCCTCCCGCAAGATAGAGGTCTTTCGTGCGTCTGCTCAGCAGAATCCTGTCCACTACACGAGTGCTCTGGCCTTTCTATATCGGGGTCATCATCTGTTCGCTGGCCACCGCCGCCGCGTCGTTGATTAGCCCCTTCCTCATCCGCGATGCCACCGACGCCATCGTCGGCGCGGTGTCCAGCGATGAAGGCTTGAGCCAGGCGGCGATGTCCGATACCACTCGCACGGTAATCTGGCTGGTCATCGGGCTGCTAATCGCAGATCTGACGCAAACCATCGTGCATAACATCGGTGGTTACCTGGGCGATGTGATGACTGCGCGCATGCGCGAGATTCTGTCGACCCGCTACTATGCAAAGCTGCTGTCGCTGCCGCAACGCTATTTCGACAGTCAGGTCACCGGCACAATTATCGCCCGCCTGGAACGCTCGATTAGCAATATCACGCAGTTCCTCCAGGCGTTTTCCAACAACTTCTTCCCGATGCTGTTGACCGTCGGCGCGGTACTGGGCATCACTGCCTGGCACTACTGGCCCCTGGCGGTGCTATTGATTATCGTTTTCCCGGTCTACACCCTGCTGACCGCGCTGACCTCGAAGCGCTGGCAGAAGATTGAAGCGAAAAAGAACGAACAAATCGATATCGCCGGTGGCCGTTTTGCCGAGGTCATCGGCCAAGTCAAGGTTGTCCGCTCCTTCACTGCGGAGCTGCGCGAAATCGCTTTCTTTGGTTCCCGCTTCCGCCGCACCATCTCCCTGACCCGCGATCAGTCAACGTGGTGGCACCGCATGGATGCCCTTCGCGGGGGCATTTTGAACATCATCTTCGCAGGCATCTACCTGCTGCTTTTCCTGCGTACGCTGTCGGGAGAATTCTCCATCGGCACCATGGTCATGCTCATTCAGCTGATTAACATGGCGCGCCAACCAGTGACCATGATGAGCTTCCTGGTCGACGCTGCCCAGCGCGCAGTCGCTGGTTCGCGCGATTACTTCAAGGTCATGGAGCTTACTCCAGAGACCCGCACGCAGCCGGAGCTGCTCAGTGCAGCGACCGCGAATAACGGCGACTTCGACTCCGCGTCCGTTGGTTCCACCGCAGACGCAGAGTCCGTCGACAGCGCCCACCGTTCCTCCCTGGAACGCGCAGCCGAACAGGAGGCAATTGGCGCTCCCATTGTCGACTTCGACGCAGTGGATTTTGCCTACGAAGAGGACAAGACGGTGCTCTCCAATGTCAGCTTCCGGGCGTACTCGGGCCAGAAAATCGCCCTGGTCGGCGAGTCGGGTGGCGGCAAGTCCACCATCGTCAACTTGCTGCTCGGCTTCTACGCCCCGACCGCAGGCCGCTTGAGCGTGCTGGGTTCGGATGTCTCCGAGGTTTCCGGTTCCACTCTGCGTGCTGGCTCTGCCGTCGTGTTCCAGGACTCGTCACTGTTCTCCGGCACGATTCGGGAAAACATCGCCTACGGCAAACCCAACGCCACCGACGAAGAAATCATTGCCGCCGCGAAGAAGGCCAACGCCGACGACTTCATCCGCAGCTTCGCCGACGGCTACGACACCACTATCGGCGAGCGAGGTATGAAGCTCTCGGGTGGCCAGAAGCAGCGCATCGCCATCGCGCGCGCAATTTTGAAGGATGCTCCCCTGCTCATCCTGGACGAGGCCACTTCGGCGCTGGACACCAAGGCAGAACGCGAAGTTCAGCGAGGCTTGGACAAGCTGATGGAGGGACGCACAACGGTTATCATCGCCCACCGCCTGTCCACAATTTCCGATGTGGACACCATCGTGACGCTGCGTGACGGTCACGTCGACGAGGTCGGAGCACCCGCAGAATTGGCGCAGACTGACGGTATCTACGCCGAGTTGCTACGCCTGACGGCTTCGGCCTCGGCGGCGGATCGTCTGCGCCTGAAGAAATACGGCATCAAGGGGTAACGCGCCGTCGTCAAGCATGCAGGAAACGCTTGACGACGGGCACCCCTGCGCCCTTTTACGGACGGGGAACGATGTAGCGGCCAGCGCCCGGAACAATTTCGACGGTGACCGGCATCGGGAACATGAGGTCGCCGTCAGCGTAGGCATTCATCTGGCGTGGCGGGCCGATGTATTCCACGTAAGCCTTCTTGGCGCGGTAGGTGCTGACCTCCCCGATTTTTTCAACGGTGCCGTCGAACACGGACTTGAAGGCCAGGGCGGCCTTGATGCGCCCGGCTTTGCCGATGACAGTGATGTCCATCAGTCCGTCGGAGTGGTCTGCGGACGGGCAAATCTTCATCCCACCGCCGTAAGAACGGGTGTTGCCGAAGGCGGCCAGCGTGATTGGATCTTCGAGAACCCGATCGTCATCGAGCGTGATGCGGAATGGTAGCGAGTGAAAAGCCAAGAACTCGCGGACGATAGCCAGGTTGTAGCGGTTGCGGCCATGCGGCCAGGTCATCTGATTGACGCGGTCGGAGACAATCGAGTCGAAGCCGGCACACATGATAGTGCCGAACCAGCGCTGCTCCCCTGCCTCATTGATGATGCGGCCGAGGTCAGTGGTCGTCCAGAAGCCATCGGCGATAACGTGAGCGGCATCGCGAGCATTGCCACGCGGCAGATTGTATTCGCGACCGTGGTCGTTTCCGGTGCCGGCCGGGATAATACCGAGGGGGATGCCGGTCTGTGCCTGCTCCTGCAGTGCGAGGTTAATCATGCCGTCGCCACCACAGACTGCCAGGGCATCAATTCGGCCGTCGGCGATGACCTCACGAATGAGCTTGCGGGCGTCGTCGGGGTTAGCACCTTGGAGAGCGATGACATCGATGCCGCGATCCGCGAACACCCGGCTCGCCCGGGCGGACGCAATCTGCGAGGCGCCATGACCCGCGTGGGGGTTAGTGACCAGAGCAAGGGTACGAATCTCAGTTGTTCCCAGCGGGTAGTTGAGATCCTTGTCGTTAGCGTTCATCGAAGAAATACCTACTTTTACGTGGGCTTTTGACCGGTCAATACTGGCCTTTATGGGAGTGCGTTAATGCATCTAACTAAAGCTTACCAAGATTGATTGACATTTTTTGAGAAAACGTAACGTAATACCGCTATAATAAAAGATGTAAAGATGTGCTTCCGCGCAAGTTACATATAATTCCGCAGTTCAGACTCGCAGCACCGATGCCCAAGGAGAAGCTCAGGATGTCTAACAAGCTCACGATTCCGTACCGCATGCGCTGGTGGGGCTGGGGTGTTGACGGCAACGACAAGCCAATCACCACGGCCAGCGAGAAGCTACTGCAGCGCGAAATCGGTATGTCGTTGGACGCAAACAACCCGCCGCGCAACATCGCCGACGTCACCATCCCCAATAGTCGCCTCAGCGCCGAGGATATCGAAGCCCTGGGCGCTGTTGTCGGCGCGGATGCCGTCGCCACCGACCACGACACCCGCGTCAAGCACGCGGTCGGACGCTCCTACCCCGACCTGGTTCGCCTTCGCGCAGCCAAGCTCGATGTCGCCCCAGATGCTGTAGTGCTACCGAAAACTGAAAAGCACATCGAAGACCTGTTCAAGGTATGCGCTGAGCGCAAGATTGCAGTCGTCCCCTTCGGTGGTGGCACCTCGGTCGTCGGCGGCGTGGAGGCTGTTGACGGAGGCATGGGTAAGGCCATCGCAGTGTCCATGACCGCCTTTAACAAGATCATCGACATCGACAAAGTCGCTGGCACTGTCACCGCCCAGACCGGCGTTTTCGGCCCCGACCTAGAAAAGGAGCTGTCCAAGGCCGGCTTCACCGCTGGTCACTTCCCGCAGTCCTTCGAGTACTCCACTGTCGGCGGTTGGGTTTCCTGCCGCTCGGCAGGCCAAGAATCCTCTGGTTACGGTCGTATCGACCGCAACGTGATTGGCATGCGCGTCGTCACGCCAGCCGGCACCATGGAATTCCGCGACATGCCGTCGTCGGCATCCGGCCCGAACCCGCGTGAGCTTTTCCTGGGTTCGGAGGGCACCCTGGGCATCATCACGCATGTGACGATTGCCCTGAATCAGCGTCCACAAAAGGAGATGCTCTTCGACACCTACTTCTTCAACTCCTTTGAGGAAGCCGCCGAGGAGCTGCGCAAACTGGAGCAGAGCGGCAATATCCCGCACCTAGCACGCATCTCCGACGAGAAGGAGACGCTGTTCGGCCTCACTCAGCTGGGCTCCGCCAGCATGTCCGAGAAGGTCACAAAGTACCTGAAGCTGCGTGGCATCGACACCCCGTGCATGGTGATTTTTGGCTTTGCGCAGACGGATCCGGTCGGCGCCCGCGTCACCCGTGAGCGCCTGGCCGCTCGCCTGCTGGCCAAGAAGTGCGTCCGCATGGGCTCCATCCCGGGCATGGCTTGGGTTAACCACCGCTTCTCCTCGCCGTACCTGCGCGATGTCATGATGACTCGCCGCGTCGGCGTCGACACCCTGGAAACCGCCACCACCTGGGATAACGCCGCTACACTGCGCCGCGAAATCGCCTCCGCAATGGAAGCCGCTGGCGAGAAGCACGGCACCCCGGTGTACGTCTTCTGCCACATCTCGCACATGTACGAATCCGGCTGCTCGCTGTACTTCACGTACTTCTTCCGCGAGACCGAGGGCGAGATCCTCCAGCAGTGGATGGACATCAAGACCGCGGCGTCGGAGGCCATGATGAACTTTGGCGGCACCATCACGCACCACCATGGCATTGGCCAGGATCACAGCCCGCAGTACTACGAGGAGAACACCGAGTTGTTCGCCAAGGTCATGCGTGCAATTAAGGACGAACTCGACCCTGCTGGCATCCTCAACCCGGGCAAGTTGGCTACCGGTCCGCACTCCTTGGAAGAGCGTTACGACGGCAACATGATTTAACCCTGTTGCCGCCAGCCTCCGCTAGCGAGCTAGACTGACCAGTTCGCTGGCGTAGATTGCCGGTGACGTTGGGCCGTCATAAATAAACAGTGAAACGTAATCGTCAAGGGTAAAAGATTCAAGTGCTGCGGTCATTGTCGCTGTCGCTTCTTCCTGGGATTCCAAGCGAAGATGCCCGGATAGTGGGATGGTCGGCTCAATCGGTGCGATTTCGTCCGTGCGACCGCAAACAGCGTGGCGTTTTAAATACCTAAGCGTGCTTTTCTAGTTACGACCTGTCTGGGGTGGCACGGACTGGAGACAGCAGCAACACATTTGCAGCGATGGTGCAATAGCAGCGAAAGCTCGGTTCATGGACTCAGAGCGGTTGGACGCTGGGTGCATAGCCATCGAGGTGTCTCCTTCCTTGTAATCCCGGGAAATGATTCGCAACTAAGAAAGATCTCTTGAATCAATATCCGTGCCGGTCGTTGATAATGAACAACTTAGTCTATTTCTAAGCGCCTTGCAATGGGGTACGCCCGAAATAGTTCACACTCACTACGCACTCCACAACTTCATCACTTACGCCAGATAGTTTCATCACTATCACCGTCTTCGGGAAAGTCGAGGAAGAAAGACTATGACTGCCACGCACGCTCCTCAGCGCGATCGCTCAGCTGCGGTTTTGAACAAGGCTCGTCGGCAAGCGGACTTGAATCGTCTACGCGAAGAAACCGCTAAGGGCGACATCCCAGATCTGCTGGTCATCGGCGCCGGTATCACTGGTGTCGGCATCGCTTTAGATGCGGCGTCGAGGGGTTTGAAAACCGTTCTCGTCGAATCGAAGGACCTCGCTTTCGGCACCTCTCGTTGGTCATCGAAGCTCGCCCACGGGGGCTTGCGCTACCTTGCCAGTGGCAATGTCGGTATCGCTCGCCGCTCAGCTATTGAACGTGGTGCGCTGCTCGACGTCACCGCTCCGCACCTGGTGCATAACCTGCCACAGGTTGTACCGGTGATGGACAAATTCGCACCGTTGACCCGGGTTTTGCCGCGTTTAGGCTTCTTGGCCGGTGACTTTCTACGCATTATCGCTGGTACCTCCGCCACTACCCTGCCGTTGTCCCGCACTGTCAGTTCCCGCCGAGTCAGCCAGCTTTCGCCGACCGTCCGTAAGCGCGACGTGAAATTCGGCTACGTCAACTACGACGGTCAGCTGCGTGACGACGCACGCTTGGTCACCACTATCGCTCGAACCGCCGCTAGCTACGGTGCAACTATTCTGACCCGGGTGCGCTGCGAGAACGCCTCTGGAACGAGCGCCACACTAATCGACGAGCTCACTGGCGATTCCTTCGAGCTGCCGGCTCACGCTGTGGTCAATGCCACTGGTGTGTGGGCCGCAGACCTAGCGACGAACATCAAGATTCGCCCATCTCGCGGCACGCACCTGGTTCTTGACGCCGCGAAGCTAGGCAACCCTACCGGCTCTCTCACGGTACCGGTTCCTGGTCACACCAACCGTTTCTGTTTTGTCCTTCCCGCAGAGCACAACCGCGTCTACATTGGCCTGACCGATGAGGATGCACCGGGCCCGATTCCGGACGAGCCGGAAGTGCCGGAGGATGACATCGTTTTTCTGCTCGATGTCATCAACCAGGCACTCGAGGTTCCGCTCACTCGTGACGATGTCATCGGTGCTTTCGCCGGCCTGCGTCCGCTCATCGACGCCGGCGAGGCACACACCGCTGACCTCTCCCGCGAGCACGCCTTGTTGGAGGCCCCGAACGGCCTGATTTCCATTACTGGTGGCAAGCTCACCGAGTACCGTCTTATGGCTGAGCAAACCGTGGACAAGGTTGCGGAAAAGCTTGGTGTTTCGCTTGCTCCGTGCTCCACCCGCACCATCCCTGTGCTGGGCTCCGAGCCAGAGGAGCTCGACCGCGCTCGCACCGCCGCCGCTGCTGGCCGTATCCCGATGCCGCTGTTTAATCGCTACGGTGCCGAATCCTTCGAGGTCATCGAATCCTGCCCGCTCGACCGAGCGCTTGACCCGGTAGCGGAGGGTCTCGATGTCACCCGCGCCGAGTTCGCCTGGCATGTGACGCACGAGGGAGCTCTCAGCGTCGACGATATTCTCGATCGCCGCACACGGTTGGGGCTGGTCAAAGCTGATCGCGAAGCTGCCCTGCCAGCTGCTGAGGAGGCACTGAGGCTAGCCTAGCGCTGGCCATTGCCGCGGCTGCTTCTGATGTGGCCGTAGCTACTGGATAAAGCGGGGAGTCTTCGGACTTCCCGCTTTTTCTGTATACACGGAAACTATGAGTGTAAATAACGCTGTCACCTTCCCCTCCCTCGATGAACTCCGCTCCCGCAGGACAGTCAAATGGACCGCATATTCACCGGACGTGCTGCCACTGTGGGTCGCCGAATCCGATGCCACAACCTGTCCTGCCGTCAGTGCCGCAATCGACGAGGCGTGTCAGCGCGAACAATTCGGATACCTCTCGCAGGACATCACCGCGCTTACGACCGCAACCGCGGACTTTTCTGCACAACGCTACGGATGGCGCCCGAACCCCGACAATATCTTTGCCGTCGCTGACGTCGTCCGCGGTGTCACACTCGCGGTTGAACGCTTCACCCGCCCCGATTCCGCAATTGTCGTCCCCACTCCCGCCTACATGCCGTTTTTCCAGGTAGGTCCCGCGCTGGGACGCGAGACAGTGTGCATTCCCACGCTTGCCGACGGCCCGGATCTCGGCGCCCTCGAACGCGCCTTCGCCGACGGTGCCGGTTGCCTGATCTTGTGTAACCCGAATAATCCTCTCGGCTTTACCTACTCCCCCGAAAAACTTCGTGAGATTACTGATTTAGCCGCTCGCTTTGGTGCGCGCGTTATCTCAGACGAGATTCACGGCCCAGTTGTTCTAGATGGCACTCACACTCCAACCGCGTCGGTGTCGGATACCGCGGCGGCCGTGACTATCACGGTGACTGCTACCTCGAAGGGCTGGAATACCGCCGGCCTCAAGTGTGCGCAGATCATCTTTAACGACGAAGATGCCAAAACCTGGCTGGAGCTGCCCTTCATTGTTCGCGAAGGCGCTTCTATTCTTGGTGTCGCCGCGGCCACCGCCGCCTACAGCGATGGCGTGCCCTGGCTGGACAATTTTGTCGATGTCCTGCGCACCAACCGTGAGACTCTGCGAACACGTTTGTCCACTATTGCGCCGCAGGCTCGCTTTACCCCACCGCAAGCATCATTTTTGGCGTGGTTGGACTTGGGTGACGTGCCTGGTGTTGCCAGTGAGGACCCAGCTGCGTGGCTGGTTGAAAACGCCAAAATAGCACTCAACCCCGGCTTCGCATTCGGCGAAGGCGGGGCTGGGCATGTGCGGCTTAACTTTGCGACCTCCCCGGAAATCCTCGGTGAGGCCCTGGACCGTCTTGACGCGGCCCTGCGCTTGTAGTTGACGTTTTAGTTGGTGACAGTGACGCTGCCGTCGGCGTTGACAACAACGTTGGCGGCCAGAGCGCGAGCCAGGTTCATGCGAACGTGCTGGCCCTCACCGTCAGTGCGATCGAGCGGGTAGCCGGATGGGATTGCGGTCTGAGCGAGGACGGAGCTGCGCTGTTCCTCAGTCAGCTGCGGGAAGCGGGTCTCCAGCAAACCTGCGTACCGCTTCGGAACAACAACTGGCTCGTTAGCCGGGCCAACCTGCTTGAAGTCGTAGGTCATGCGTTCGGTGTACTGCTGAACGGCAGCTGCGGTGCTCATGTACGGAGTGTCCTTGGCAACGCAGTTGGCGATGGTGTCGCCACAGCGGTACTCGAGCTCCGTACGCAGCTCATCCATGGCTTCTTCGATGAGTGGGCGGAACTCTGGGTCTGCCCAACGATCAGCTGCGGCCTGGTTGCCCATCATGCGGCCGCCCATAACGTCCAGCGGGTAGTGGACGCCCATGACAAGGCGAGAATGACCAGCCTCGGACGCACGCGCCTGAATCTGCGGTGCAACCTCCGGCAGCATCATGGCCAGCATGGTTGAAGTCCATGCAGCCTTGTTGGTGTGGCCCGACGGGTAGGACGGGGTGGTCGAGTACGGGTCGTCCTGACCTTCGCGGTAGTAGCGCTCGATGCGCTCCGGCGCCACCACAAACGGGCGATCGTAGCCGTAGACGTACTTCTCGAAGAAGGTCGAGCTGACCAGACCGCCGCCGCGAGCAAGGTTGCCGGACAGCAGGGCCTTTACCTTCGGCAGGCGATCCTCGTCATAGGCATCACGGAAGTGCTGGCCCAGGTTTGCACCGAAAGCAGTGGAAATATTGGCCAGTGGGTCCAGGTAGTCGTCATCAAGAGCGAGTTCCTGTGCCTGCGGGTCATTCTTGGCAGCGTTGTTAATGCGGACGACCGTTTCGAGGTTCTGGTCCATAACCTCTGGGTGGTTCTTCTCCAGCTCCACGAAAGGATGCACAACGTAGAAGTAGAACCAGTTATCGGTGGCGGCATCCGACGGGTACGCGCGTGCAATCTGGTCCGGGCGATACGAGGTTGGCTTCGGCGCATTCGGGTCGGTGTTTTCACCGGAAGATGACGGCAGCGAGATGGAATCCGGGACCTCGAAGCCACCGCCGGGGAGCTTGATTCCCTCTGGAGCTGCCACATTAGCTGGAAGATCAGAAACAGAGTCCAGGCGGTTGCCGTGCTCGGCCAACGGGTTGACCGGAGCTGCCACGGCCGTTGCCGGTGTAAGCCCCATTACAACTGCCATTGCTGCGGTAGCAGCGCCGACGCGAGTACGTGTTGCAGTGCGCTTGTGCGGCTTCAAAGAAGACACTGAAGCATTCCTTTCCAGATTGCTGCGTGGGAGGCACCAGTTGTGAAGTGCTCTATAAGCCAAGGTCTGACAAAATCTTCACTTATGTTAAGCGCACTGTGAGGTTTCGGCGCGTTGAAAAGAAACAAGTTTTCAAAATGCTAGCGCCGATCGTGGGAGCTGTCCCCATCAGACTCCGGGTTTTCACTGATAAATGCATAAAAGAAACCGGTTGGCGGGAGAAACGCCCGTCAACCGGTAAGAACTCAATACTCGCCCCAAACGGGGCTAAAAGCGTGGACTACTTGGAGTAGTCGTAGAAGCCACGGCCGGACTTGCGGCCGAAGTGACCCGCCTCAACCATGCGCTTGAGCAGTGGAGGTGCCGCGTAAGTCGGCTCCTTGTACTCATCGAACATGGCATCGGCAATGAACTTGATGGTGTCCAGACCAACCATGTCGGCCAGAGTCAGCGGACCCATCGGGTGCGCACAGCCATTGACCATTCCGGCATCGATGTCTTCTGCAGTAGCAATGCCGTCCTGCAGCATGCGAATAGCGCCGAGGATGTACGGAACCAGCAGGGCGTTAACAATGAAGCCCGAGCGATCCTTAGCGCGAATGACGGTCTTGCCCAGCGCCTCGGAAGCGTACTCGTACGCACGCTCCGACTGAACATCACCGGTCGTCAGAGTAACGACATGCTCTACCAGAGGCAGAACCGGAACCGGGTTGAAGAAGTGCAGACCCATGACGCGCTCCGGGCGCTTGGTAGCTGCAGCAATGGACTGAATCGGCAGCGAGGAGGTGTTGGAAGCCAGGATGGCATCTTCCGACTCAACAATTTCATCGAGCTGCGAGAATACGCTGGCCTTTACTTCTGGGTTCTCCACGATGGCCTCGATGACCAGCTCACGGTCAGCGAAGTCTTCCAGCTTGGTGGTGAAGCTAATACGCCCCAGAATCTCATCACGTGCAGACTGCTCTAGCTTGCCACGGGAAACGGCCTTATCCAGCGACTTTTCAATACGGGCGCGACCGGACTCAAGGAACTCCTCCTTGGCCTCCCAGACCTTGACATCGCTACCGGCCTTCGCACAGACCTCAATAATTCCGGAGCCCATCTGACCGGCGCCGACGATACCTACTCGCGAGATACTATTTGCCATTGGCGTGTTTTCCTACCTTCTACTCTGGGTTATTAGCCAGCATTGTGCTTCATCCGAGTGCGCATTCGCTTGACGACGATCACAGCGCACTGGCTTTATTTACACGCTACTCACTTCCCCGGTTCCCCGGGCACGCTTTGCAGGACTTTTTACTTGAATTTCCCCCCCCACGAGCTTTGGGCAGCGGCTAGTACTGCATACGTTTTTCCAGCGCCTGCTGAATATCTTCCAGCTGCTGCTGAGAAGAGCGTGCCAACTCTTGCAGGTCGTTTCCGCCATGCTTTTCCAGCTCTTCCCACTGTCCGAGCATCTTATCCAGGCTGCCTTCCATCAACGTCAGATAAGCCATATCTGCGTGTGGCCCCTCCTCGTTCTCGAGGCGAGTCATGGTGGCGGTGTCGAGCTTGGTCTCCGACGGATCAACATCGACGCCGAGAGTCTTGACTAGCTGCGCTTCCTCTTCAGCAAAGATTGGCTCCGCCTGCTGCGCAATCTTTCGAGTCTCTTCCGAGACCGATTCCTTTGCAATTAGTGTCTGCGATGCTTTCTTCAGCGCCGCAGTATCTGCCGCCAGCTGAGCCAAGTTATCCCGAATGGCGGCAGTGGAGGCAACAGCACTCTGCTCCTGGCTTGACTGATTTTGGCTACCCTCCAGGGCTGCCTCATCGCTATCCCCACAAGCACTGAGACCAACGACGAGAGCAGAGGCCAGCACAGCGGAGCCAATACGCAGGCCACGCCCAATCAGAGAATAGGTGTCACTGCTGGAAGCGGCTGCGCTATCGCGAATGGTGTCTGAGGACATTAGTCGACCTGCAGCTCGCCCATGCGATCCCAGTCCTGCTTATCTGGCAGTACCTGCGAGACAATCTTCGGGGTCTCAGCGAGCAGCGGCTTCATCGCCTCCAGGCCCTTGGCGAAGTGCTCGGAATTGACGTGGGCTTCACCAGCGTCATCATCGAATGCCTCGACGAGGATGTACTGGTTGGGGTCTTCTACGCTGCGGGACCATTCAAACCACTTGTTGCCAGCCTCTGCGCGGGTGGCAGCGGTGAACTCAGCGACGTGGTCCATCCATTCGTCGGCAAATTCCGGCTTAACTTGGTAATTCACAACGATAAAAATCATGTCGCCCACTGTAGGCGCGTCCAAGCAGAATTGCACCCTTCGACGAATAGAGTTTCGCTGAGAATTTTTCTTACGCTGACCTCAGGTGACAGTTATATTGGTTTGTATGATGAACACTCCGCTCATTCTCACCTACCAAGATAAGACCCCACGCATTCATTCCAGCGCCTGGATTGCGCCCGGCGCGGTCATTATCGGTGATGTCGAAATCGGTGCGGATAGCTCCGTGTTCTACGGTTCTGTTCTCCGAGGAGACGTCGCACCGATCCGCATCGGCCAGCGCACCAATATTCAGGACAACTCCACAGTCCATGTCGACCGAGGTGTGCCCACAATTCTCGGCGATGATGTCACCGTCGGACACATGGCCTTGGTCCACGGCACCACGGTTGAAAATGGTTGCCTCATCGGCATGAAGTCCACCCTGCTTTCGCGTTCCCGTATCGGCGCTGGCAGCCTCATTGCTGCAGGTGCCGTGGTGTTGGAAGATCAGATTATCGACCCCAGGTCGCTGGCTGCAGGCGTTCCCGCCAAGGTGCGTCGTGAACTCTCCGCCGAGGAAGCAGAGGGCTTCATCGCCCATGCAGGGCGTTATGTGGAAACAGCGTCCAACCACCGCCACCTCCGCGAGGTCGACCTGGATATGGTGACTTTTAACTAGGCGGCTGCCGAGGCGCCTAGCTAAGCGGCTAGGCGGATTGTTTGACGGTCAGCGTCGCAGCACTACACCACTGTCGCGCCCGCCGCGGCCAATTCCGCTAGTGCAGCCTTGCCGCGCTCCGGGTCCACCGCCGCGACCTGATTGCTCAGAACACGAACGGAAAAGCCCTCCTTGAGGCCATCGAGCACTGTGGCGCGGACGCAGTGGTCAGTCGCAACTCCCACCACATCGATTTCTTCGATGTCAGAGGCGCGGAGAGCGTCGGCAAGCGAAACGCCAGCCTCCGTTGTTCCCTCGAAACCGGAGTAGGCGGCGGCGTACTCCCCTTTTGTGACATCGATACGCACAGCAGCGGGGTTGAGCTGCTCAAAAAACGCGATGGCGCGCTGCATGCCGGGGTGAATCTCTGCGCCCGGGGTACCTGCAACACAGTGTTTCGGCCAGGTATCGACGAAATCCGGGGTTTCAGAGAAATGCGTGCCCGGGTCGATGTGATTGTCACGGGTGGTCGCAAGAACCGAGTACTTGTTAGCCGTGCCCGCAACATGCAGATATGTAGCGGTGTACGCTGCCTCAGCACCGTCGACGGCAAGTGCGCCACCCGCGGAAAAATCATTCTGAGCGTCGACGACTACCAGTGCCATGCGGGGACGCGCCGGGCGCTGCTGTTCCTCGGAGCGGGTTTCGTTGCTGGTGTCTGCCCCGGTGCCAGCGTTGTCCGAGTTGTCCGCATTGACCTGTCGGTAGATTTCGGAGAAGGAAGCGTTCATGGCCTATATCTTGCCACGTGCCCACGTTCAGAGGAGCACGTGAACTATCGACCGGACATCGACGCCCTACCGACAACACAGAGTCAATCCGGGAAAGCGGTTAAAATTGCTCCGGTAATTCTTTGATACGACGACGGCTCCTGGTCGCGTCCTCCAATACAGGAGGTTTTTATGGCAGGCGGACTTGTCGCGCTGCTTGACGACGTTGCCACGATTGCACGCGCTGCAGCGGCAACAACAGACGATATTGCGGCTGCGGCCGGCAAAGCTAGCGCTAAAGCCGCCGGTGTTGTGGTCGACGACGCTGCGGTGACGCCTAAATTCGTCGAGGGTGTCTCGCCGAAACGCGAGCTGCCGATTATTTGGCGTATCACCAAGGGCTCTTTGATCAATAAGATTGTCATTATTCTGCCGATTGCGCTGCTGCTCAGCCAGTTTCTGCCCTGGGCGCTGACGCCGATTTTGATGCTCGGTGGCTCATACCTGTGCTTTGAGGGCATGGAAAAGGTCTGGGAGAAGATTAAGCACCGGATCTCTCCCGATCAGACTGAGCAGGAGCGAATGGAGGCGGCGACCAACCGCACACCACAGAATGAAGATTCCCTGGTGAAGTCTGCAATTTTCACAGACTTGATTCTCTCTGCGGAAATCATGGTGATTTCTCTCAATGAGGTCGCTGATCAGCCACTGCTCAATCGCGCGCTGATTCTTATTGTGGTGGCACTCATCATCACGCTTGCGGTCTACGGTGTGGTGGGCTTCTTGGTCAAGATTGATGACATTGGCCTGCACCTGCAGTCCAAGAGGTCAGCCGGTATCAGTAAGTTTGGTACGGCACTGGTCAAAGCCATGCCAATCGTTCTGAACACGATCGGCATTATCGGAACGTTTGCCATGTTGTGGGTCGGTGGACACATCATGGTGGTCGGCCTCGACGAGCTGGGCTGGCATCTCCCCTACCAGCTGGTCCACAACCTTGAGCAGCTGTTTACCGGCGGCTTCCTCGGCTGGTTGGCCAACACCACCGGCTCACTGATTTTCGGCGCCATCTGGGGAGCAATCATTGTGGCGATTGTCGCCGTGCTGCCATTCGGCCACGGCAAGCACAACAAGTCTGACGCTTAGGAGTACGTGACCTCACCGTCGACGTACACCCACCGTCGCGCACGACGAACAAAACGGGAACGCTCGTGCATCGTACCGACACCGTCATGGTCATGAAAAGCCGCTTCAAATTCCACGATGCCTTCGCGGTCATCCTCACCACCATCGACAGCGTTGATGATGGTGAGTCCTTCCCATTCCACACCGTCATCGACATTGATAACTTCCGGGCGGTAGCGCGGATGCCACGTCCGCCAGATGTAATCCGCCTCGTGGGCAGCGTAAGCGCTGTACCTCGCTGCCATCAGCTCAGCTGTGGTCACCGCCTCCCGCTCACCGCGGTGCAGCGGGCCACAGCACTGCCCGTAGAGTCCCCCACCACACGGGCACAAATCGGAATCAGTAACGCGGGCGCGAGCGAAAAATGCGTTCCCGCTTCCTGCTCTAGCACCGTTTCCTGCTACCAATCCAGACTCCGTTACAGCACTATTTTCTCTTACCTGCCGACCCATAATCGCCAGCCCCTCCCCAATCTCGCACGTGGTACTAAACACGTCCTAACAACGTCTTTACATACCTACCAATTGGCCCGCAGCACCGCTAGTCGGCTTAGCCCCGAGAGGCTTGACGACGGCTACCGCGTCGCCCTCGGCATTCCTTCCGCAAAGCCCGCAGCGGATTGAATTCCCACCACTGCCCGCTCAGCGAACTGCTCGATGGTGGCCGAACCCGCGTATGTGAACGAAGAACGTACGCCCGAGATAATGCGATCGATCTGGTCCTCCACGCCTTCGCGGCCTGGCTCCAGGTAGATTTTCGCAGTCGAGATGCCCTCTTCGAACATCTCGCGCCGGGCCTTCTCAAAGGCCTCTACCTGTGCATTTCGGCTCTCCACCGCACGGTGTGAAGCCATGCCAAAGGACTCCTTGAACATGCGCCCGTCGACGTCCTTTTGGACATCCCCTGGGGACTCGAAAGTACCGGCAAACCACGAGCCAATCATCACGTTGGACGCACCCGCAGCCAACGCAAGCGCAACATCGCGAGGATCCTTCACTCCACCATCAGCCCAGACATGCACGCCGCATTCACGGGCAGCTGCAGCGCATTCGAGCACGGCAGAAAACTGTGGACGCCCAACTCCGGTCTGCATTCGGGTTGTGCACATCGCACCCGGACCGACGCCGACCTTAATAATGTCGGCTCCCGCCTCCGCTAGGTCGCGAACACCATTGGCGGTCACGACATTGCCAGCGGCAATTGGCACAGGTGGGTTGAGCGCGCGGACTCGTCGTAAAGCACGGAGCATCGATTCCTGATGACCGTGGGCGGTATCGACAACGAGCACGTCGGCACCTGCGTCGAGCAGTGTCTTCGCGCGCCCTTCAACATCACCGTTGATGCCAAGCGCCGCACCGACGCGCAGCTTGCCCTCAGCGTCGACAGCGGGCTTGTAAAGCGTCGCACGCAGCGCGCCCTTACGCGTGAGAATACCCACCAGCGCGCCATCGGCGTCCACCACTGGAGCGAGTTTGCGACCGGAAGCAGTGAGCTGGTCAAAAGCGTCACGGGGCTCAATATCGGCCGGAAGCGTAAATAGCGAAGTGGACATGAGCGTCCCCACCTGCGCAAAGTTGTCAACGCCCGCCAGGTCACGGCCGGTAATCAGACCAACCGGTTTGTTGTCTTCCACCACCACTGCCGCACCGTGCGCGCGCTTCGGCAGAAGATGGCGCGCATACCCCGCGGTGTGGTGAGGCTTGACGACGATTGGAGTGTCGAAAACCAGCCCAGCGGACTTGACCTTGCGGATGGTCTCAGCAGCAATGTCAGCTGGGACGTCCTGCGGCAGGATGGCAATTCCGCCTCGGCGAGCGGTGGTTTCGGCCATCCGGCGCCCGGAAATAGCCGTCATATTGGAGACCACAATCGGAATGGTTGTGCCGGTGCCATCATTGGTGGACAAATCGACACCCATGCGAGAGCCGACGGATGACTTTGACGGCACCATGAAGACATCGCTGTAGGTCAACTCGTAGGGCGCGGACTGATTGTTGAGAAATTTCACACACCCCAGGATATGCCGATTTTTCCGGCGCGCACGGTGAGAGTGCACCGAGGTGAGCATCAGTGACCGGCCTCGCCTGGTGTAGGTTCGAACGGGACTCCATTGACTCAACCGGGATTTTTCAGCCCAGGAAAGATGCTTAGCAGAATCTGATGAAAACGCCGATCAAAGATTACTTGTCCGAAATCGTCGAATCCGTCCGCCCCGATGAGTCTGGCGAGGTAGCGGACTATATTCCCACCCTTGCCCAAGCTAATCCCGACCGCCTGGCACTTGCTATGACCACCGTGTCAGGTCGCACCTACGCCACGGGCGACACCGATACTGAATTCACCATTCAGTCGATGTCCAAGCCCTTCGCTTATGCCGCAGCCATCACCGAGCACGGCACAGACAAAATCGACAGCATTGTGGGCACCGAACCTTCCGGTGAGGCCTTCAACGAGCTGTCGCTGGAGCAGGGCACGCACCGACCAAAGAATCCGATGATTAATGTCGGTGCACTGACCATCAACCAGTTCGTATGCCAGCCAGGTGCCAACTGGAAGACTCGCACGAAGCACATGGTGGAGCTTCTCTCAACTTTGGCTGGCCGTAAGCTCCGCGTTGACTACGATGCCTATGAATGCGAAATGGACACTGCCCATCGAAACATGTCCATCGCACATATGCTGGCAGCTTACGGTTTCATCGAAACCACGCCCCACGATGCTGTCCGCGGCTACACCGCACAGTGCTCCGTGCTGGTCAACACTCGCGATGTCGCCATGATGACCGCAGTGTTGGCCAACGGTGGCGTTAACCCGGTCACCAATCAGACTGTGCTCGGCCGCTCGGTTGTTCGCAGAGTCTTGTCCGTGATGGCTATTGCCGGCATGTATGACGAGGCCGGTGAATGGTTTACCGAGGTCGGGATTCCCGCCAAGAGCGGTGTCGCCGGCGGCTTGCTGGGAGCGCTGCCTGGACAGGCGGGTCTCGCAGCCTTTTCGCCGCGATTGAACGACCACGGCAACAGCGTCCGCAGCATTGCCATCTTCCGGAAGCTCTCCGAAGATTTGGGTCTTCATCTCATGGATGCCGATGCGATTGGTTCGCGTGCGCTGCGCGGTACACGCGTCAGCAATGGCCGCTCGATCATCGAGATTCAGGGCCCAGTCAACTTCACTGCGGCCGAGATCATTCTCAACAGGTTGGCGACTTCCACACCGTCGGAAAGCGAAGTTGTCTTCGACGTCAGCCGCGTTGGCGTTGTCAACCCGGTGGGACGCACGTTGATTCTGGAAGCGATGCGACGTCTGAGCCACGAGGGCAAGGAGATCTTGTTCTACGACCCGGAGGGCGTACTGCCTAACCCAGATATGGGCGAGGGGCTGCTGCCGGTCATCCTCCAGGATGCGCCGTAAACTACGCTAACCGAAATCCAATATGGTGACGTTCGGGTAGTCTTGAACGATCGTAACGCCCGAAAAGCAGCAGCGCGAGAACAACCGGAGGGATGTAAATGCAGGTCAGCGATGTAGCATTAGTCTTCGAGGGTGGAGGGACTCGCAATAGTTACACGGCACCTTTCGTCGAACGGTTACTTCGCGAGGGCATCGATGTCGGCTGGGTCGGTGGCGTAAGCGCCGGCGCCTCTCACGTGGTCAATTACCTTTCCCGGGATATCCAGCGCTCTATAAATAGCTTCACTGACTTCATCGCGCAGCCGGACAGCAGTGGCTGGCGCCCAATGTTGCGCGGACGCGGCTACTTCGATGCCGAGTACATCTACGAAGACGCGGGACTTCCCGACGGCGCCATGCCCCTGGATTACGAGACTTTTAAGAACAATCCAACTCCCTACCGGATTTCTGCTGTCCGAGCGGATACGGGCGAGACCATCAACTGGGGGCCAGACGATATCCCAGATCTACCTACGCTGATGAAGTACACTCGCGCCAGTTCGACGATTCCGGGTGTCATGCGTATGCCCTATATTGATGGCGTTCCGTTCGTCGACGGTGCACTGGGATCATCAGGTGGCATTCCCATTAATGCCGCCGAAGCAGATGGTTTCAAGAAGTTCCTCATCGTTCTGACTCGCCCGAAGGGATTCCGCCGCACCGCCCCTAAGCGCCCACAGCTACTGCGCCAGATTTTCCGCAGTAACCCGGTGGTGGCTGAGCTGCTTATCACTAGACACGAGCGCTACAACGCTTCTCTCGATTGGGCTGCTGAGCTTGAACGAAAAGGCCAAGCATATGTTTTCTACGCCAATAACATGAGCATCACAAAGGCGGAGCGGAGGCGGTCGAAGCTGCTGCACAACTACGAGCTCGGCCGGGCGCAAGCCGATGCCGAGTGGCCAGCAATTCGAGAGTTCATGGGCTTATAACTTCCGCCACCTTTAGGAAGCTTTTCGTTCATTCCTCTTTACTGTGTACGTAACCTTGTGTTAACCTTTGCGTAGCGAACAACCTCGTTAGGTAAGGCTCCTATATCCACATAGGCCGCTACCCTGCACTTCATCGAGAGTTTCGAAAGCCTCTCGAAGCAAGGTTCCATCTCAAGTGGCCACCTTTAGTTACGGCATTACATTGCCAACACTCTTAGGCGGGGAGCCATAATTTTTCAATCAACAGAAATTCCCTCCTAGCAAAGGAGCTGGGATACCTGGAAAAGGATCCACAATGACACAGACACAGAACACCATCGCCAACTTCTTCAAGCCGAAATCTTCAATCAGCCCGTACAGCCTCCTGCCTGACACCGTAAGCATGCACATGACGGATTCTTACATTGCGCTGCCGGAGGACATCACTGTCGGTGAGGCACTGAGCACCTACGCAGCCGAATTTGCTGGTCTCGATGACGATACCTGTGTCTTCCTCGTCGACGATGAAGGCTACCTGACCAGCGATATTACGCTGAAGGAACTCCGTGAGTACGCCGACCGCGATGCCTACATGAACACCGTCGGCGCCCCGGTGAAGGTCTTTGTCAAGCCCGAGGATCCAGCTGCAATCAGGGCTCGCCAGCTTATTGACGGGCCCCTCAGCGAGCTGCCCGTCGTCCGCAGCGGCAAGCTGGTAGGTGTCCTCACCGACCGCATCTCTGAGCGCATTCTTGGCAGGACAAAGGCAGCTAAGAAGTCAAAGAAGTCCAAGGGATTCTTCTCGCCGATTACCGCGTTTTTCGGCGCCGCCAATAACTAGGGCGACTAACTTGGGTAGACGACCCGAGTAACTCAATAGGCCAGCTAGCGTTTGTTAGCTGGCCTATTGTTGTTACCACACTGTTCTATCCCCACAGATGAGAGCCCTCAGGAGGCAACCGTGATACGAGACTGGATTCGGGTAGCCCTGGGCATGTTCGCGGTTGCGTTTGGAGCCAACCTCTTCGCACCACTCCTGCCCGCGTATCGAATAACCGATGCTCTCAACCAGTCCCAGGTCACCTTTCTCTTCGCCATCTACGTCGCAGGACTCATCCCCGCGCTACTCATCTGCGGCCCACTTTCCGACCGGCTCGGCCGTCGCGCCATCATCCGGCCTGCACTCATAACCTCTGCCGTTGGCTCAGCCGTCCTACTCACCGGCATCTGGTTCCACTTCCCATCACTTCTGGTAGGACGTCTTATCATCGGCATTTCGATGGGCATGGTAATGGCCGCCGGTGCCTCGTGGATCAAAGAAATTGCGCCCGTCGCACCTCAAATTTCTGCCCGGCGCGCAACCGTTGCACTCTCCGCCGGATTCTCCCTCGGCCCCCTGGCTTCCGGGTTGGTCGCAGAATTCACCCCGCGCCCTGATGTCATCCCCTATCTTGTTCATCTCGCACTGCTGCTTTTTATCGCACCACTAACATGGAACGCTTCCGGAGGACTTCCAAACGCAGCGCACAGCGACTCTCCGCAACGGTTCTTCTCCTCCGCCACGCTTAGCCCGAGGTTCCTGTGGGCAGTCGCCGCTTGGGCACCGTGGGTCTTCGGCGCTGCGTGCACATCCTTCGTCGTCCTGCCAACAATCGCCGAATCCCGCTACCCCATCGCCTTCGCAGGACTCATCGCCTGCCTTACGATGGGCACCGGTGTTCTGGTGCAACCACTGGTCACTCGCATCAGTTCCAGCAGCTTTATCCCGCCAGCTATTTTCGGTCTTGGCTTAACGACGGTCGGAATGCTGCTCAGCCTCATCGTCGCACTCACCCAGAATGTGTGGAGCGTTTTCCCCGCTGCCCTGGCTCTCGGTGCCGCGTACGGCGTGATGATGGTCTCCGGCCTCCGCGAAGTGCAAATTATCGCACCGCCAGCCGAGTTGGGTGCTGCCACCGCTATTTACTATTCGCTGACCTATGTTGGTTTCTTCGCCCCTTTTGTTATTTCTTTCGCAGCACCGAAATTCGGATTCGTGCCCGTTTTCATCTTCGGTGCGATTGTTGCGTTGGTATCCACGTATCCCGTGGCAAAGGTTGCACAGTCTGCGGTGAGGTCCGACGGAGCGTCGTAAAGCAGACGCGACTGAAATTCTTGTTTTTGGGAAGCGTGCCGAGGCGAGCTCTTGTATTCTTTCTTTCACAAAATATTGGCTCCGGCTCAGGACATCTGAGCAGGTTGCATAGGTTGTTGAAATTCAGCTCGATGGAATGAGGAATCATGAAGCAGCGCAGCTCTGGAATGTGGAAGAAAATTGCGACAACCGTCGTCGCAGGTTGTACAAGCGCCGCCCTGCTCACCGCATGCGGCTCGGGGGAAGAAAGCAACAATGCCGGTGGCGAGGCAGGCAAAGAGTCGACCAGCAAGATGACAAAGGCAGACGGGTCAGCTCCAGCTGCAGCCGAAGATCAGCTCCTGCTCACTAATGAAGTTCAAGGTGTGGACTTCTCCAACAACAGGATTAATGGGTACAAGGACGCAATGGAGATGTTTTCGGAGGATTCTTTAGATATAGAGCCGGCCGAATGTGCCACTTTCACCAACTCAACTGAGGAATTGGAGAATGCTGCCGGTGCTTACACGGACATTAAGGAAGAGAACGTCGCTGTCAGCGTCTCAGTATTGAAGAACACTGATGCGTACCAGAAGTACGAAGACAGCCTCGAAAAGTGCTCCGACGTGACAGCTACGATGGATGCTTCCGACATTCTGAAAGACTCCATGGAAGGTCAGGAGATTTCTCCTGAGATGCAGGACATGTTTAATGACATGGACATGACGACCACAATGAAACTGCACCGAGAAAAGTGGGAGCCAAATCTTTCCGTCAAGCCAGCTGAATTCACTGCACACGAGACCAGTGCGAACATCAACGCCGGTGGCACGGATACTACGGCCACCAGCTACGACATTGTCGGCATCGTCAACGGCGTAATGGTAATGGTGTCCGCCGCCCCGACTCCGGATGCATCAGCTGGCAACATGGAAAACACGACGGATCCCATGCAGATTCCAGAGGCGACCCCAGAGTCCAAGGAAGCGGCAAAGAAGCGCGCCTTGGAGGTCTTCGATGCCCAGGCAAAGAAGATTATGGATGCCGCTTAGTTTTTCTTCTTAGGCTACTGTTTTCTGAAACCACAGTTTTTGTGAAGTAGCGGGGACGTAATCGCTGAGGCACAGCAGCACACAAGTACTGGAGTCTCCCTAGAACTCCGTTAATTCCTGCACTTTGGGACTCCAGAACGCAGCGCGTGGTGCACTAAGAGTTTTGAAGTGCGGGCTTGTTAGTTCATCAAGAGCCCGGACGTAACCGGGAACCATATCCCGCGGGATTCGCAGCCCCATAGTCAGGTGCGGAATCCAGCGGGAGCCGCGACCTTCAGGGTTAAGACGACTGATCTCGCGAGCAGCTTCTTCCAGCTCATCGCTTGTTTCTAATAACCATGCGACAGTCTGTTTACTCTTTGTCCCGAACACCACCGTTCCTACCCTGCGAAATTCCGCAGGCATCAGCGGTGGGAGAATTTCGGCTGCTCGTTGGATTACCTCCGGGCTCATGGTCGGTGCGAAAGTAACGGTGATGTGGGGCTTTTGATTCTGCTGCGGGAATCCACGCTCTGCCAGTTGCACAAAGATCTCTTTAATCTGCGCCTCTTGCTCAGGCAGAAGGTACATCAGGATGTTGTCGGGTGACACCATGTGACGTTTACTCCTCCCCTATTGCTGTCGGTCGACACGTTTGAAGCACTTTCCAAGGGCGCCGTTACTAAAGCTCCTCACCTAAGGCACTTAGGACCTTGCACCCCAGAGCATAGCGTAGGGATTTTCCACAATTTATAACCTACCTATAGACATTTCTAGCCTCTTATTATTTCTCCTGGTAATAACTACTTTTATTGGGATAATGGAGATGGATAAGCTTCCTGAAAGCTTTCTAGACCATCTTCAAAGACAGTGTGGAGTGACGGCCAATTCTCCGCACTGCACAAATACCGACACGGCTGGAAAGGTAAGTAAAGACATGGCACCGAAACCTAAAAAGATTACGCCCCCGAAGAATCAAAAGCTGGTGAAGAGCAAGGCAAGCTTCAACCGCGATGAGCTCGCGGATCTACTGGAGACGCTGGCAGCTCGCATCCGCGCCGGGGAAATGACTCTCGGCACTGGCGAGTCCGCGGTGACGATGACCATGCCGACATCGTTTAATACCACGATGGAAGTCGTCGATTCTCGAAAGCGTGCTGGCATCGAGCGCGAGCTGGAGCTGGAAATTGACTGGATGGTCGACGAGGCTGGCGAGCCCGTTGAAAAACCTGGACCAGCATCTGGCTTCGCAATCTCCTAGCGGGCTTGTTGCTGTCCGGTTTGTTCCGCGCAGCACAGTAACCTGCATCGAAGGCGGCGTTCCACTGTTTGTACTGGTCGCCGAAACAACTCACTACCGCTCGCCATTTCCGCAGGTCACAGTAAACAGACCTGAGTCGTTTTGGTCGGTTTTGCGTCCTTTGGCTGTCATTTACCGCTGCGGCACTGGCCGACAAGCAAGCCGTCGTCAAGCAACACCCAATTACACCCGTCAGGCACCCACGCCTCCCCACATCGCATGAGGTGACGCTAACCTAATTCAGGAAAATTCGCGACGAAGGGAACGCGCATGGCCAAGGGCAAGAAAGGCGACAAGGGCAAGAAGAAGGACGCCGCCAAAGCCAAGAAGAAGGCTGCGGCAACGACCTCGCTACGCCTGCCCGAATACTCGAAGGCCGAGGCCAAAGCCGCGAAAAAGCTCGCCGGCAAGGACCCCTTTAAACTGGCTGCGATGACGCCGAAGAAGAAGTGCTGCAAATCCGGCATCCGCTGCCTGCGCTGCCCCGTGGTGCTACACAAGCTCAATCGCGAGATCAAAAACGGCGAAGTCGACCATGCCGCCCTGCTGCTCGTCGCCGCGAAAGCCCGAATCCGGTAGCCGGTCCTCGCCCCCCCCCAGCCCGCCGTCGGGCCCGTCCTATGAGCAGTGGTGTCGCGCACTGTATGGCACTGGTACCGATTCTCCCGGGCTGTCTGCTCTTCGGACACCGGCTCACACGCGTCACTCCAAGCACCGCGACAACGCTCCAGCGAACTCCCGCCAGGTCAGGAAGTTTTATTCCGTCGACATGAGGCCTCGGCCAGAACCGGGAATGCGGCCGTCGGAGGATGATACCTTGTGTATCCTTTGAGTGTCATTGAGCCCTGAAGGAGCAAGAAAGTAGCATGACCCGCCCCTCCTCCGCCGCCTCTACGGTGGGCTTCCAATCTCGTGCCCTGCGTTTCGCACCGCGCCGCTCGGACTGGTCCCGCGCGACGATTGGGCGCGACCTCTCGGCAGGCCTCATGGTGGCCCTCGTCGCACTCCCTCTCGCGCTCGGCTTCGGCGTTGCGTCCGGTGTCGGCGCGGCGGCCGGAATTACGACGGCCATCGTTGCGGGTATCCTGGCCGCGATCTTCGGCGGTAGTAACGTCCAAGTAAGCGGCCCGACCGGCGCAATGACCGTCGTGTTAATCCCCATCGTGGCCAACCATGGTGCCGATGGGGTTCTCGTCGTCGGCGTGCTGGCAGGGCTCATGCTGCTCGTACTGGCGTTCACCGGCGCTGGCCGCGCGATGAAGTACATGCCACTACCTGTCGTCGAAGGTTTCACCGCCGGTATTGCGTTAATCATCGGCTTACAACAGCTGCCTGCAGCACTTGGTGTTGACGTGGAGGGCGAGAAAGTCCTCGGGTTGGCGTGGGGCTCAATCAATGCTTGGTTAGATGCTCCGGCATGGCAGGCGCCCGTGATGACCCTTGCAGTAGCGGCTGGAATCGTGCTTGCTGCGCGCGTCCGTAGTGGCTTCCCCGCGGCGCTAGTGTTGGTAGCTGCAGCGACAGCCATCAACATGCTGGCAGACAGCGGCCTGAAGACAATCGGCTACATCCCGTCGACATTGCCTGCTCCGCGCTGGCCAGAGATTCCGTGGGAGCACCTGGATTCATTGCTGTTTGCAGCGGTCGCCGTCGCAGCTCTCGGTGCGCTGGAATCGTTGCTGTCTGCGACGGTTGCCGACGCAATGACTGTCGGCGACCGGCACGATCCCGACCGCGAACTCTTCGGGCAGGGCGTGGCCAACGTCGTCGCGCCCCTGTTCGGCGGGATTCCCGCAACCGCCGCGATTGCCCGAACTGCCGTCAACGTGCGTGCAGGCGCAGGCACACGCCTGGCAGCGGTGTTCCATTCGCTGCTCCTGCTCGTGGCCGTGCTCGTCGCGGCCCGGTGGGTGGGCGAGATTCCTCTCGCCGCGCTCGCCGGCGTGCTCATCGCCACTGCGATTCAGATGATCCACCCGCGGAACCTCCGCTCGGTGATACGCGCCACCAAGGGCGACGGGGCGACCCTGCTCATCACAGCTGCCGCCACCGTCGTGTTCGACCTTGTCGTCGCCGTACTCATCGGCCTTGTAATGGCGGGCTTCTTCGCACTGCGCGAGACCGCCCGCACTGCGGTGTTGGAAGCCGCCCCACTAGACGAGAGGGACCACCGCGACAAGGAACGCGAGCTCCTCGACGAGCACATCGCCGCCTTCCGTATGGAAGGCCCTCTCTTCTTTGGCGCAGCGCACGATTTCCTCCTCGAGCTCGCTGATGTCTCGTCGGTCAAGGTTGTCGTGCTCCGCATGCGCTACGTTACGACGATCGACGCCACCGGCGCCCAGATGCTCGCCGACACGATTGGGCGCCTCGAACGCCGCGGTACCAGGGTCCTGCTCGCAGCCACGAAGCCCGAACATATTCCGGTGTTGCGCGAACTCGGCGTATTCGACCAACTTGCGCACGAGAATCACGTCTTCGACAACACTCTCGACGCCATCGCCCACGCCCGACTGCATGCCGCACGCATTCAGCATGAAGAGTCTGATGGCGCACCCGGGACGCCGCAGAGTCAATAGCTTGGCTGAGCCAGACAATGGTCACTCCGTCGCAGTCGCCCCTGCGATCGTGGGTCCACATCCCCATCGCGCGATGCTTGAAAAACCTTTACACGTTGCACTTAAACTCCTCGACGTGTCGTTGCAAAGTCACCTTCTCATTCGTGAAGCCGATGTGGGTGTAACCGCTTGGCGCGTAGCATTGGCGACATGCGCATTTTCACCGTGGGCCACTCCAACCTCGAGTTCGAGGACTTCGCTGAAATGATCGAGGCTGCCGGTGTGGCATCCATCGTGGATGTGCGCAAGCTTCCCGGGTCCAGGAAGTACCCGTGGTTCAACGGCGACCACCTTGCCGAACACCTTCCTACATGTGGCATCACTTACAGCAGAAGCGAGGGCCTCACCGGGATGGGCGTGGACGTCAACGTGAAGATCTTGGACAACTTCGCCACGCATGTCGCCCCCGCGTTGGGTTGGCAGCCGAATCACGAAGGCCCAGTTACCGGCTATCCCATCGACTAATTCCTGCAGGTCGCCAGCTCTTCGCTTCAATGTCAGTTCAGCGCGCGTTGAATAGTTCAGCAATTGCTGTATAGTTCAGTACATGCTGACTATTGCTTCACGCCTCGACGTCATGAACCGGCTCGGCCGGGCCATGGCGGATCCGACGCGCTCCAGAATCCTGCTGACCCTACTCGACGGCCCGAGCTACCCAGCCGTGCTTTCGCGCGACCTGGACCTGACCCGCTCGAACGTCTCGAACCACCTGACCTGCTTGCGTGACTGCGGCATCGTCGTCGCCGAGCCGGAGGGCCGCAAGACACGCTACGAAATCGCCGATCCGCACCTCGCGGCAGCGCTCAACGCGTTAGTGAACGCGACGTTGGCTGTCGACGAAAACGCCCCGTGCATCGACCCTGAGTGCTCGGTGCCCGGCTGCGACGGAAAAGGAGCGGACGCATGAGCTCGGCATGTGGATGCGCACACGAACCCGCCAAAGAGATCGAAGAACTCGATCGGCCATGGTGGAAGGACCCCGAGTTGCTACTGCCGATCTTCTCCGGCGTAGCCCTCTGCGTAGGCCTGGCGCTGGGCTGGTCCGGGCTAGCGACACCCGCGACAGTACTGTTCTGGGTCGGCCTGCTGCTAGGGGCATATACGTTCGCGCCCGGCGCGATCCGAAACCTTGTCACGAAGCGCAAGCTCGGCATTGGTTTGCTGATGACGATCAGCGCGGTCGGCGCGGTGATCCTCGGTTACGTCGGGGAGGCCGCGGCGCTAGCATTCCTGTACTCGATCGCCGAGGCGCTGGAAGACAAGGCGATGGATCGGGCACAGGGCGGACTGCGGGCGCTGTTGAAGTTGGTACCGCAGACCGCGACGGTGCTGCGCGACGGCACGTCGGTTGAGGTCGCAGCGAAGGACCTCGTGGCTGGCGAGCTGATGCTCGTGCGCCCCGGAGAGCGGATTGCCACGGATGGCATCATTCGGTCTGGGCGCTCCAGCCTTGACACCTCAGCGATCACCGGAGAATCCATTCCGGAGGAGGTTGCGCCCGGCGACGAGGTGCCCGCGGGAGCGATCAACTCCGCCGGCGTGCTGGAGGTCGAGACGACCGCAGCTGGAACGGACAACTCGCTGACCACACTCGTGGACCTGGTCGAGCAGGCGCAGGCGGAAAAGGGCGACCGCGCCCGGATCGCCGACCGGATTGCCCAACCCCTAGTGCCCGGGGTGATGATCCTGGCGGTGCTGGTCGGCATGATTGGCTCGCTGCTGGGCGACCCCGAGACGTGGATCACCCGTGCGTTGGTGGTTCTGGTCGCAGCATCGCCGTGCGCGCTGGCAATCTCCGTGCCGCTGACGGTCGTGGCCGCGATCGGCGCGGCCAGCCAGTTCGGCGTGGTCATCAAGTCCGGCGCGGCGTTCGAGCGGCTCGGCGGCATCCGTCACCTGGCGGTGGACAAGACCGGAACCCTTACCCGCAACCAGCCCGAGGTTACCGGCGTGGTCCCGGCAGACGGATTCGATCGGGCTCAGGTGCTTGCTTTCGCGGCGGCAGTTGAGCAGCAATCGACGCACCCCCTCGCCGCGGCGATCGCGGCAGCGGGGCCCGAAGCGCCCGCTGCCCTGGACATCAGCGAGGAAGCCGGACATGGCATCGGCGGCACCGTCGAAGGTCGACGGGTACTTGTGGGCAGTCCCCGGTGGATCGACGCCGGGCCACTGAAGGCAGACGTTGAGCGCATGGAGTCCGAGGGCCAAACCTGCGTCCTAGTCACCGTCGATGACGCCCTCTCCGGGGCGATCGGGGTCCGCGACGAACTGCGGCCCGAGGTGCCCGAAGCTGTGCAGACCCTGCGCGCCAACGGCGTGGAAGTGAGCATGCTCACCGGCGACAACACTCGCACCGCCCGGGCGCTGGCTGAAATCGCCGGAATCGACGACGTGCGCGCCGAGCTGCGTCCAGAGGACAAGGCAAGCATCGTCGCCGAGCTCTCCTCCAAGACGCCGACGGCGATGATCGGCGACGGCATCAACGACGCGCCGGCATTGGCGGGCGCGACGGTGGGCATCGCGATGGGAGCAACCGGCTCTGACGCCGCAATCGAGTCCGCTGACGTCGCCTTCACCGGCCACGACCTCCGGCTGATCCCGCAGGCGCTGCAGCACGCCCGCCGAGGCAGCAGGATCATCAACCAAAACATCGTGCTGTCCCTGGCCATCATCATCGTGTTGATGCCACTGGCGATCAGCGGTGTGCTGGGCCTGGCCGCCGTCGTGTTGGTTCACGAAGTCGCCGAAGTCATCGTGATCTTGAACGGCCTGCGGGCTGCACGAGCGAAACGCTGAGGCTGTGACCGGCAAGTCTTATAAGAGTTAAACCACGCGCCGAGCGCACACACGTTGGACCAGGCGAGTCATTCGAGTTCACCACCTGGTCCTTCTCGATGCGTGCAGGCACGGGAACTGTGGGTGAACCTAATAGTTCAACGGCCCGATACCGCTTGCAGATTCTACACACGAGGTAGCGGAATGGACCGAGGCCGAACGAAAACCGGAGTTAGAGACAGCGCTCTTCAACCTCCCCCCCCAATAACGCGAAACGTCATTAACGCTCCGCGTTACACATTAAATTTGAATTCAACCACGTCACCGTCGTGCATGATGTAGTCCTTGCCCTCCTGGCGGACCTTGCCCTTGGCCTTCGCTTCAGCGATTGAGCCGGCCTCAACCAAGTCATTGAAGGACACAATTTCAGCCTTAATGAAGCCACGCTCGAAATCAGTGTGAATCACGCCGGCAGCCTGCGGGGCCGTAGCACCCTTCGGAATGGTCCAGGCGCGAGACTCCTTCGGGCCAGCGGTCAGGTAAGTCTGCAGACCAAGAGTGCGGAAACCAGCGCGAGCAAGCGAATGCAGACCCGGCTCGGTCTGGCCAATTTCAGCCAGGAGCTCATTGCGGGATTCCTCATCCAGCTCCAGAAGGTCCGACTCAGCCTTGGCGTCGAGGAACACACAGTCCGCCGGTTCCACAGCAGCGGCCAGATCCGCGCGGCGGTTCTCGTCGGCAAGCACTTCCTCATCAGCGTTGAAGACGTAGAGGAACGGCTTTGCGGTGAGCAAGTGCAGCTCGCGCAGAGCGGAGAGCTTCACGTCATCGGAAGCTGCGAAGAGAGTGCGTCCCTCTTCCAGCACAGCGAGAGCCTGCTTGACGGCTTCAACCTCACCGACCTTTTCCTTATCCTTCTTGGCTTCCTTTTCCAGACGCGGCAGCGCCTTCTCAATAGTCTGGATATCAGCCAGGATAAGCTCGGTTTCAATCACACCGATGTCAGAGGCCGGGTCAACCTTGCCGTCGACATGCACAACGTCATCATCATTGAAGACACGGACGACCTGACAGATAGCGTCAGCCTCGCGGATGTTGGCGAGGAACTTGTTACCAAGACCTTCGCCCTCCGATGCACCCTTGACGATGCCGGCGATGTCCACAAACGACACCGTAGCCGGAAGAATACGCTCGGAGCCGTAAATTTCGGCGAGCTTATTCAAACGGGGATCGGGAAGCTCCACAACGCCGACGTTCGGCTCGATGGTGGCGAACGGATAATTCGCAGCCAGCACATCGTTGCGTGTCAAGGCGTTAAACAGGGTTGACTTTCCGACATTGGGCAGACCGACGATTCCAAGTGTAAGACTCACATTGCTCATCTTACGGGCTCGGGGAGAAAGATTTGAACTCGCCCTAACTTCGTGAAGTTGCCCCCTATCCCCTCCGAACCCCCATAATGAATACGTGAGCAATAAACCCAATGAAGGCGAAGAGTGGACTGCGCAGTCCGAAAAAGACGCTATCGATCACGTAATGGGATCGGAGCCTCTGCGGATAGAACAGTCTCTGTCTATCCCCTCCGACGCCCATAAGTCAGCGGCAACGCAACCGGATCTGCCGGAAGATGCTGAAAACCTCGATGAGCTTATGAGCGAAAATGACTCCGAGTCCATCGACCGCGCCGACGTCATTGGCGAGGGCGCCCGATGGTTCGCAGGTTGGTGCCTGCGTTTCCTCATCACCGCAGCGGCGCTGTACGTCAGCGCTATGATTCTGGGAAAGATTTGGGCTGGCGTTCTGCCGATTCTGTTGGCTTTGATTGTCTCCACGGTGCTGGCCCCGCCCGCCGTGTTCCTGATGAAGCACCGCTGGCCCCGCGCACTCTCCGCACTGACGGTCATCCTAGGCGCGCTGGCGCTGCTTGGCGGCGTTGTCGCGTTCCTCGCACCGACTGTGCAGTCGCAATTCCCAGAATTGCGTCGCCAGTTCACCGACGGCATTCAGGAAGTCCAGAACATCATTCAGGCTCCACCATTTAACGTCAAGGATGAGCAGATTCTCGACGCACTGGACCAGGGGTCCACATGGCTTCAGGAGCGCTCCGGCGATATCGCCAACACAGTCTTCCAGGGCATCTCGGTGGTCTCCTCGGCCGCCGTAACCTTGATGGCAATGCTGGTTCTGACGTTCTTCTTCATCAAGGACGGCCAAGACTTCCTGCCGTGGCTCCGCCGCCTGACTGGACGTCGCCTCGGCTGGCATCTCACGGAGGTGCTCACCCGCTCCTGGAACACGCTGTCGGGTTACATCCGCACGCAGGCTATCGTTTCGCTTATCGACGCGGTCTTCATCGGTGCCGGTCTTGCGATTTTGAATGTGCCGCTGGCAATGGTCCTGGCCGTGGTGACTTTCTTCGCTGGCTTCATTCCTATTGTCGGTGCGTTCACCGCCGGCTTCATTGCGGTGGTTGTCGCACTTGTTGCCAACGGCCTGACCACAGCAATCTTTGTCTTGCTCATCATCATTGCCGTCCAGCAGATTGAGGGCAATATTCTCTCCCCGATTCTGCAGTCCAAGGCTATGGACCTGCACGCCGCAATCGTCCTGCTGGTTGTCCTACTCGGTGGCGGTATCTTCGGCATCATCGGCGCCTTCCTGGCGGTGCCGGTCACTGCAGTCGTCGCGGTCTGGTTCCGCTACCTCGGCGACCTCACTGATTTGCGTACGGGCGACAAGACTGCAAAGGATATCGAGTTCGCCACGGACGCCGGATCAATCTCCGGCATTCAGATTGAAGCTGCCGGCCGTGCGATGCGCGACCGACTGGCTTCGTTCCGTCTGGGCAGTGATGACTCCGACAGCTCCGCGGAGAGCGCTGTGAAGGCAGATGCTCGCACCGCCGGTAAGGTTTCCCCCGATGCTGGTCCGACCAAGCAGGAAGAGGGAACGATGACCAAGGCCTTCCACAAGGTCACTGAAGTCGTCTCCGGGCCTTTCTCTAAGAAAAACAAGTAGGGCGAGATTCCAAGACACGGGCAGGCTCTTATACCGGGCTTGCCCGTTTTTATCACTAATAACCGGTAGGATACGCATTCGTGTCGAACAGATCAGCAATAACCCGTAAAGGCAGTGGGAACAAACCCCTGCTTCCACGCGTGCCAATGTTTGTGCCGCCGTTGCTGATGCTTCTGGCCGGAGTTTTTGGTTTGCTCTTTTCTGTTCCCAACGGTTCGCTTGGCAAGCCCTACTTCATTGCTTTTGCCGTGGCTGCTGTCGCCGGAACACTGTTGGTGGTTCCTCGCGGCCTGGTAGTTACCGTCGCTCAAATCCCCATTTTGTTCGCGCTTGTCACGTTTTTCACAGCGTGGTTTACCGGTTCTCTCGCCGATCCCGAAAATGGTGGCGCGACCGCGACGACCTCTAAACGCGCTCGCCTGGTGACCTCGGCATATCCCATCATCCAGCAGTTCCCGTGGCTGCTGATCTTGATGATCATCTGTGTCATCATCGCAGTATGGCGTTACCTCGAAATCACCCGCACCCAGGAGAAATCCCTCAACACCCAGCGCAAGGCCGCTAAACAGCGCCAGCATCGTGACGAAGCCGCTGTCGAATCCAGCTCTCAGGTGCGCCGTCGTCTCGCCGAATCTGATCGCCGCGTAGCTTCTCGCTCTCAGGAACGCCCTGCTTCACGACGTCCCGCTGCGGACATTATCCGAGATGCCGAAGCTCGCCGCCAGGCGCGCCAGCAGGCTGCACGCTCTCGGCAGGAGACTTCTCGTTCTGGTGCCCGACCGGCAGCGAGCGCCAGCTCGGCATCGCGCAACGCCGAGCAACTGCGTGAGCGACCAGTTGACCGCTCTGGGGAGCGCGCCCAGCAGCGCTCGAATTTCGCACAGCGGGCCCAGCAGCCAACATCCCGTTGGCAGTCTCGCCCGCATCCGGGACAGGCGCAGTTCACTCAGGATTCCACTTCGCCGAACTCGACTAGACAGCAGCCTCGTCGTCCGATTGAACGGCCAAACGCACCGCAGCGGCCAACGCAGGAGTTTCCCCGTCGTCAAGCGGCAGGAACGGCACGGATGTGGGGAGAACAGTCTTCGCCGGAGTCTCGGTCCGAAAAGCCTCAACAGAGTCCCGCACGCCCGGGGAGCAACCACCGTCGCACCGAGGAGTGGCCACCGCGACAGCAGCGCCCTCGCCAGGAACGCATAACCGGGCGCGATAGCAGGTCTCGTTACCGCAAGTAGCTCGGGCTTGCACTTTTACCGTCACAGTTGCCCACAGGCAGATTTAGCCTGTGGGCAACGTGCGTTTATTAGCAGGGCGATCCGCACCATCGTGTAAGTGTTGATGTATGTCGAAATTGGAAACGTCGGCCGAGAAACCGGTTCAGGTTCGACGCCTGAACCAGTTAGTCAAGGACTACATTGAGCGCCTTGGACAGATTTGGGTAGAGGGGGAAATCGCCCAGGTCAACTCCAAGCCGAGCTGGAAGCTCTCTTACATCACTCTGCGTGACACCTCCGCGGAGTTTTCGGTGTCGGTGACTTGTTCTACGGCGGCTCTGCGCAATAATCCGTTGCGCAACGGCGACCGCGTAGTGGTTTTGGGCAAGCCTGCGTTTTATGCCGGGCGGGGGCAGTTTTCCCTGTGGGCTACGGAGTGGAGGCCCGTGGGGTTGGGGCAACTATTGGCGCGGCTGGAACAGCTGCGCCAGGCGCTAGCGGCGGAAGGACTTTTTGATCCACGGCTGAAACGCCCTCTGCCCTACCTCCCCAACAAGATCGGGTTGATTACTGGTCGCGGTTCGGCGGCTGAACGCGATGTGCTTTCGGTCGCGGGTGCCCGCTGGCCCGAAGTGGATTTCCGGGTAATCAACACAATTGTGCAGGGCGCCAAGGCTGTTCCGGAGATTATTGAGGCGCTTGCACAGCTCGACGCCGATCCGGAGGTTGATGTCATCATCGTCGCCCGTGGCGGTGGCAGTGTCGAAGATTTGCTGCCTTTTTCAGATGAGGCTCTGATTCGTGCGGTGAGTAAGGCGACAACACCGATGGTTTCTGCAATCGGGCACGAGCCGGATACTCCGCTGTTGGATTACGTCGCTGATTTACGTGCTGCCACACCGACGGATGCAGCAAAGAAAACAGTGCCCGATGCTGCTGAGGAACGACGCCTCATTGCACAGCTGCGTGAGCGCTCCTCGGCATCCCTGCGGCGATGGGTTGACCGTGAAGTAGCTACTCTGAGGGATTTAACGTCGCGGCCGGTACTGCGCGATCCGCTCACTCCCATCCGCGTGCGTGAAGAGTTTGTCACGGCGCAAGTGGATCGGCTGCGTTTTCTCATCCACCGCAGTCTGGAACGCGAGGAGGCAGTGGTATCGGGATTGCGCGGCAAGGTTTCAGCACTTGGCCCCTCTGCCACACTCGCTCGCGGCTATGCCATCGTGCAGGCACAATCGGCTACTCAGCCGGAACCACAGATTGTGACCTCTATTGCAGATGCTCCGATGGGTTCCCAACTGCGAATTCGCGTCAGTGACGGCTCCATCTCTGCAGCGACGCTAGCTACGAAGCCGGCGAATTAGTAAGCAATGACTTTTCCAACCTTGAAGCTTTAACTACTAAATGTGAAGGACGTATTCGCTAATGAATGACAATGTTTTCGGCGCGGGTCAGGCTCCCTCTTCGGAGGAACAGGTACCGGTGGAGAACCTGAGCTACGAGCAGGCTCGAGATGCGCTGGTCGAGACCGTCAAGCTCCTAGAACTCGGACAGATGAGCCTGGATGAATCCCTGGCGCTGTGGGAGCGAGGCGAGGCGCTGGCCCGCCGCTGCGAGGAGCATTTGGCTGGCGCCCGGGCAAAGGTTGAAGCCGCCTTGGCCAGCAAGAATCAGGATGTCTCGGCTTCTGCCGAGAATGTGGGCGATGAGGACTAAAAAGAGACGAGAAACGATCGTCGGTTCATATCGTTTCTCGTCTCTTCGCTGATAGCTGAGTTCAGCTATTTTATGGCTCTAGTCGGGATTACCACTCCAGGTGAGTGCTCGACTCGGCCTACTTTGCTGGTGCCGACGGCATCTCGGACGCAGTCGGCTGCGGCTGTGACGAATCCGGCATTGTCGCGTCCGGATCGATTGGCTCGGCCTTCTGCATAGCCGCCGCCAACTGTGTGAACTCCTCGTCGTTGGCAGTGCCCTCGATAATTGCGCGGGAGTCACCGAGGTCCCCAACCCATACGCGACGCACGTTGTCCTCAGCCGGCTCATACTTAGTCCAGGTTGTACCTTCCACGTCAGTAGTACCGTCCCGGAGACGGTTCTTACCATCATCCGGCAGCTGACCTGCTTCCGCATCTGTTTGCGTGACCTGAATGAATGCTCCGCTAGCGGTGACATAGCCAATAATGGTCGTCTGCTTCCCCGCCGCCATACCCGCGCGGGTCGAGTTTGAAGTCCAGCCCTCAGGCACCTTCGGCAGGCGAACTGGATAGTCCACGCGCCGAGCCTCCACGTTCACGAATGGGGCAGCATCGACTTCGTGCACCGGACCGTTTTCCGGCTTCCCGGGGTTAAAACTGCACAGGCCGGTAAAGCCAATGGTGACAGCCACCGCAAGAAACATCACCACGAGGGTGAGAATCATGTCTCGACTGTCCTGCAAAATCCTAGGTTTCTCATTCGCCACGCGCTCAAGTATGCCAAAGGCCCCGCAACGAACCTAGTCATCATTCGCACCCGCACAGCTGCAGCTAGCAATACTTGATGACGGACGCTGTCGACGTCGTCAAGCGAACTGACACCGGAACAAACTTTTGATAACCGCGTGATGTGGGGGTTTAGCCCTGAAACTCCCCCCACTTTGGCGCTGCGTCCACCCCCGAACACCAAAAAGGTGGAACACTAGTAACAGATGCAAAGGCGCTAAAACTGATGCGCCAAACATCAATCAATAGAAATTGTTGCAACGCTAAACCCCAGTTTCCTGGCGTGGCGTCTCCCAGCACATTCTCAAACCTCAAAAGAGTTCTCAAAAACCACGGAAGGGCCAGAAGTCAATGAACGCCTCGAATCCTGAAGCACCAGATCGCAACCTTGCGATGGAGCTCGTCCGAGTTACTGAGTCCGCTGCACTGGCAGCTGGTCAGTGGGTCGGTCGTGGTCAGAAGGAAAAGGGCGACGGCGCTGCCGTCGATGCCATGCGTCAGCTCATCAACACCGTGGCTATGAACGGTGTCGTTGTTATTGGCGAGGGCGAAAAGGACGAAGCCCCGATGCTGTTCAACGGCGAAAAGGTCGGCAACGGCCAAGGCCCGGCCGTTGACATCGCGGTTGACCCGATTGACGGCACGACTCTGATGGCAGAGGGCCGCCCGAACTCTATCGCTGTTCTTGCTGCTGCAGACCGCGGCTCCATGTACGACCCGTCGGCTGTGTTCTACATGGATAAGATTGCTGTTGGCCCGGAGGCTGCCGGCAAGATTGACATCGAGGCTCCAGTTGAGCACAACATCAAGGTCGTTGCTAAGGCCAAGGGGCTGCGTCCGGAAGATGTCACTGTTGTCGTGCTGGATCGCCCGCGCCACGCTGACATGATTCGTGACATCCGCGAAGCTGGCGCCAAGGTTCGACTGATTGGCGATGGTGACGTTGCTGGCGCTGTTGCCGCAGCTCAGAACACGAACTCGGTCGATATCATGATGGGCGTCGGCGGCACCCCAGAAGGTGTCATCACCGCATGCGCCATGAAGTGTATGGGCGGCGAAATCCAGGGCAAACTGCACCCGCGCGATGAGGCCGAAATTAAGAAGGCTCTCGACGCTGGGCACGATCTTTCTCGTGTTCTGACCACCGATGACCTGGTCGCATCCGACAACTGCTACTTCGTTGCCACTGGTGTCACCAACGGTGACATGCTGCGCGGTGTCGCTTACCGCGGTAACGGCGCGTGGACCCGCTCGCTGGTTATGCGCTCCAAGTCCGGCACCATTCGTCGCATCGAGGCTTTCCACTCCCTGGAGAAGCTGCGCAAGTACGCCAGCATCGACTACGGCAAGGGCGAGATGCCTGACATCGATCTGTAAGTAACTACCCCTTTAGTGGTGCCCTCAGGGCACCACTTTTTTAACAAACTGATTCATACTTGAAGACGAATGCGCTAACGGTTCTGCATCGCATGAAAATTGCATGCGCAATGAGGGGTCGTTCTGCGCGCACTCAAGTTCCCCTAACTGAAAGAGGCAACGAATGACAGAGCAGCAGTTCCGCATCGAGCACGACACCATGGGCGAGGTTAAGGTTCCGGTTAACGCCCTGTGGCGCGCACAGACTCAGCGTGCAGTTGAGAACTTCCCGATTTCCGGCCGTCCGCTGGAGTCTGCACAGATTCGCGCTATGGGTCTGCTGAAGGCAGCTTGCGCCATCGTCAACAAGGAGCGCGGCCTGCTGTCTGCTGAGCAGGCAGATGCCATCGTCGCCGCTGCCAAGGAAATTGCCGAAGGCAAGCACGATGCTGAGTTCCCGATTGACGTCTTCCAGACCGGTTCGGGCACTTCTTCCAACATGAACACCAACGAAGTCATTGCGTCCATCGCAAAGGCCAACGGCGTTGAGGTTCACCCGAATGACCACGTCAACATGGGTCAGTCTTCCAACGACACCTTCCCGACTGCCACTCACGTCGCAGCAACCGAGGCAGCTGTCAAGGACCTCGTCCCGGGACTGAAGGTTCTGCAGGAGTCCCTGGCTAAGAAGGCCAAGGAATGGGAGACCGTTGTTAAGTCCGGCCGCACTCACCTGATGGACGCTGTCCCGGTGACCCTGGGTCAGGAGTTCTCGGGTTACGCTCGCCAGATTGAGGCTGGCATTGAGCGCATCGAGGCCACCCTGCCGCGTCTGGGCGAGCTGCCAATCGGTGGTACCGCTGTTGGCACCGGCCTGAACACCCCGGCGGACTTCGGTGCCAAGGTCACCGCTGAGCTCGTCGAACTGACCGGCATCAAGGAGCTGCGCGAGGCTCAGAACCACTTCGAGGCTCAGGCTAACCGCGATGCCCTGGTCGAATTCTCCGGCGCTATGCGCACCGTCGCAGTCTCCCTGAACAAGATCGCTAACGACATTCGCTGGATGGGCTCCGGCCCGCTGACCGGCCTTGCTGAGATTCACCTGCCGGATCTGCAGCCGGGTTCCTCCATCATGCCGGGTAAGGTCAACCCGGTTCTGTGCGAGACTGCCACCCAGGTCGCAGCGCAGGTTCTGGGCAACGACACCGCTGTTGAGTTTGCTGGCGCTAACGGCGCATTCGAGCTGAACGTCTTCATCCCGGTCATGGCACGTAACGTGCTGGAGTCCGCTAAGCTGCTGGCGAACACCGCACGCGTCTTCGCCGAGAAGCTGGTGGACGGCATCGAGCCGAACGTTGAGCGTATGAAGACTCTGGCTGAGTCCTCCCCGTCGATTGTGACCCCGCTGAACTCCGCCATCGGCTACGAGAACGCAGCTAAGGTCGCTAAGACTGCTCTGAAGGAAGGTAAGACCATCCGTCAGACTGTTATCGACATGGGCTTCGTCGACGGCGAGAAGCTGACCGAGGAAGAGCTGGACAAGCGCCTCGACGTGCTGGCAATGGCCAACACTGATCGTGACTAGTTCTTTCTGAACTCGAAGGTGTGAGAGCACCTTACGCATAAGACCCCGTAGTCTCACTTCGCTGAAAGACTTCGGGGTCTACTATTTTTCCTTAACGTCGGACAAGTTTCAGAGAGTGACTAACTATTCCCACCTATCGCCACACCATCGCATTTCCTCGCCGTTGCGTCGCCGAGTGGTTCTCCCGCCCAGGCGCTGTCACCCGCCTAACACCGGGGCTTCTCCCGATGTCACCGAAATCCGAATCCGCCAACCTCGCCGACGGCACGACCGTATTCTCCATGCCGGCTGGCCTCAAATGGATTGCACGTCACGACCCGGCCGGTTTCCTCCCCGGCCAGAGATTCATTGACGAAGTCACCAGCGAGCCCTTTCGCCGCATCACGGGGTGGAAGCACACCCACGTTCTCTCCGATACTCCGCTTGGCGACGGCAGCGCTGGCACGGTTTTAGAGGACACCGTTGACACCAAGGTTCCGGTACCCGGGTTGGATTCGATGTTCGCCTACCGTGCTACGAAGGTTGCTGGCGACCTTGCGGCCGTCGATAGGCTTTCGGAGTATTTGGGGCATGTGCCGGAGCCGCTGACAGTGGCGATCAGTGGAGCTACGGGGACCGTCGGAACGCAGCTGCGCGCGCTACTGACCACGGCCGGACATGAGGTGATTTTGCTGGTGCGCTCACGTGAACAGACGGGTGTGGACAAGCGATATTGGGATACTGCGGCACCCGCAGCTGACTTGCTGGAGGGAGTCGACGCGGTCATCCATCTGGCCGGCGCACCGATTGCGGGGCGCTTCACGGAGGCGCATCTTCGAAAGGTTCGCCATTCCCGTGTCGAACCAACGCGAGCTCTGGCAAAGCTCGTTGCATCTACTGACAGCGTGAAGGTCGCGGTTGGAGCGTCGGCGGTGGGGTTCTACGGTGCGGATCGTGGCCCAGAGGTGCTCACCGAGGACGCTGGCCCTGGCGCGGAAGCGCAGCGTTACGACGGCAGCGCCGCCGCGGACAGTCTCTCGGCTATTGTGCGCGATTGGGAAAATGCATGGGATCCCGCTCGCGATGCAGGCAAGCGGGTCGTAAACGTCCGCACTGGTCTCGTGCTTGCTGGTGGCGGCGGTCTCTTGCCGCTACTAGCGGGCGTGGTGTTCACCGGGCTTGGAGGCAGATTGGGGTCGGGCGAGCAGTGGTTCCCGTGGATTGCTTTGGACGACCTGTTGGACATCTATCACCGGTCGTTGGCAGATTCCGGCCTTGCCGGACCTGTCAATGCGGTGGTGCCACTGGCTTTCGGAGTGAATAATGCGGAGTTCACGAGGGTATTGGGAGAGGTCTTGCACCGCCCGACGGCGGTTCCGATTCCTTCACTGGGGCCTGCAGTACTGCTGGGCAAACGCGGTGCTGCGGAGTTGGCTCTCGCGAATCAGAGAGTAGAGGCAGCAGCGCTGCAAAAGGCGGGGCACAGGTTCCGCTTCACTTCGCTTAACGACGCCCTGCGCCACGAGCTATTGAAGGAGAGGTAGCCTTCCACCGTGCCTACACAAAACACGAAGGTTGTGTAATTGAATGGCGCGTTGCGACTATCAACAACCCGACCCCTGCGCCTGAGTCCACGGCATCCTGAACAACCCAAAGATGCTCTCTGCATAGGTACTTAAACACCTGTTGACTCATCAACTTGCCATCACATTGCACTAGGTGTAACTTTGCACCTCGTGCAAATTGATGAGAATACCTATCACAGATTGGATCCGGGCCAACACCCCGAGTGCGGTCTCCGGGAGCTCAAAAGGTTTCAAACACACTGCGCTTTGGCCGATGCCGCGACCGCCCTTGTGTTGGATCGCGGATACGACCAAGTCAACATCGAAGACATCTGTCAGCGGGTCAATATCAGTCGACGCACATTCTTCAATTACTTCGACTCCAAGGATCAAGCCATCTTCGGCAACGGCATCATGTCATTCGATGCTGACGATGAAGAGGTATTCCTCGCCCAAATTCACCAAGACCCCATCGCGGACATGCTCGATTTCATCGAGAAAAAGCAGCAATCCCAGCTACTCCGATATAAAGAGCTGGGGGCAACCGAAGAGTTTCACCGTCTGCTCAAGGAGCGTATCCGCGAGATTTTGCGCAATGAGCCAAAGCTATCGACGGTTGTCATTTCGAATTTTGGCAACTCAATGCGCCGCGTCCGTTCTGCCTTTGAGCGCTATTTCGAGATGAATCCACAGTCGCGCACGCACCCCGAGCTGCCCGTCGGGCACGAGGTAGCACTGTCGGTCGGTTTCGTCCGCGAATGCGTGCTGTACTCATCGGCTCATCGGGACGAATTCACAACAGATACACCGCTTCACGACGCCGCCGACGTCGTTAAAAATTTCTGGAGGAGGAATAGTGACAGCTAGCAACACCACTGCTCAAGATCAAACCGACACCACGGTTTCTGACAACAAGTCCCACTTGGGAATCATTTTCTTCGCGCTCATTCTCACTATGCTGATGAGCTCGCTGGGGCAGATGATTTTCGCCACTGCCCTGCCGACCATCGTCGGCGAGCTCGGCGGAGTTGACCACATGTCGTGGGTTATTTCTGCATTCCTGTTGGCACAGACTGTGGCAATGCCGATTGTCGGCAAGCTCGGTGACATGATTGGGCGCAAGGGCCTGTTCATGATGGGCATCGCGCTGTTCATGGTCGGTTCCGTCATGGGTGCAATCACCAACTCCATGAGCCTGCTCATCGCCGCCCGCGCTTTTCAGGGATTTGCTGGCGGTACATTGATGGTTTCCTCACAGGCCATCCTGGCCGAGGTTATTCCCGCACGCCAGCGCGGTAAGTACATGGGCATCATGGGTGCTGTGTTCGGTCTGAGTTCCGTGCTGGGACCAGTGCTGGGAGGCTGGTTCACCGACGGCCCGGGCTGGCGCTGGGGCCTGTGGATCAACGTCCCGATGGGCGTGGTTGCACTATCGGCAGCTGCGGCCTTCCTGAAGCTGCCCCGACGCCAGAGTGAAGGAAACTTCGACTACATCGGCACGATGTTCTTGACTGCCGCTGCCTCGACGCTAATTCTCACCACCACGTGGGGCGGTACACAGTACGACTGGAACTCCGGGGTCATCATCTCGCTTATCGTTGCCTCTGTCGTTTCCTGGGTGCTGTTCTTCCTCACCGAGACTCGCGTTTCCAACCCACTGATTCCGACGCACTTGTTTAATAACCGGAACTTCGTGCTCACGACTGTGTCGGGTCTCATTCTGGGTATCGCGATGTTCGGCACTATGGCCTATATTCCGACCTACCTGCAGATGGTGCACTCAATGTCACCGACCGCTGCAGGTTTGATGATGACGCCGATGATGGTCGGCATGCTGCTCACCTCAATTGGCGTTGGCCAGATTATTTCGCGGACTGGTAAGTATCGCTTCTACCCCTTCGTCGGCCTGATGATTATGGCTGTCTCCCTCTACTTGCTGTCCACGCTGGAGACCACCACCCCGCTGTGGCAGGTTGGTGTGTACCTGTTCATCATGGGCTTCGGCCTGGGCACCGGCATGCAGGTTCTAGTTCTCATCGTGCAGAACTCCTTCCCGGTCGCGATGGTCGGTACCGCTACCGCTGCGAATAACTTCTTCCGCCAGATTGGTGGTGCGGTCGGTTCCTCCATTGTGGGTTCGATTTTCATCCACCGCATGAAGGACCTGGCAGGCGAACGCGTTCCGGCTGCTGTCGAACAGATCAAGGCCGCATCACCGGAGGCTGCAGCAGAGTTCGCAAAGCAGATGGGCCCGGAGGGCTTTTCCTCTAAGTCGATTGGTTCACTGACGCCGCATGTGCTGGATAGCATGCCGGCGCCAATCCATGAAGCGCTGATCTCCAGCTACAACGATGGTTTGACGCCGATCTTCTTGGTACTAATGCCAGTGATTATTCTGGCAGCAATCATTGTGTTCTTTGTTCGCGAGGATCCGTTGAAGGAAACCGTCGAATAATTAATTCGCGGGAGCCGCGGCTCCCGGCAGCTATGCCCCCACCTGGCCGTCGGCGCGGTCGAGCTTGTCCAGAATCGGACGGTTCGGCTCACCGGCGGCTTCTGCTTCTTCCTGGACGCGCTTCAGTGCGCGCTCCTCTGGCTTTTCCAGGAGCTTTTCCAAAATAATGACATCGCGCCACTGCCCCGCCATTGGGCCGTAGGTCATCTTTGCCATGTGGTGGTAAATCCCCACTTCACGGAAGCCGAGCTTTCGATGCAGCTTTAACGATCCCACATTCTCCGGGAAGACCCACGAGTGAATCGACCAGCAGTCGAGCTCCGTGGCATCGTCGATAAGCTTCTGCAGCAGCGTCGCCGCCAGCCCCATGCCCTGCCCGTCAGGATGGACGTAGATGGAGTCTTCGATGACGCCATTGAAAATCGGGCGCTTGGATACCGGCGCTGCCGATGCCCAAGCCAGAATCTTGTCCGGGTTTTCTGCGTCGACGGCGACGTAACACAAATCCACTCGTTTGAGTGCGATGAATTCGTCCCACTCGGGAGCGGAGTGCTCCCAGGACGCGTGCCCCGTATCCAGGCCAATCTCGTAGATCTCTTGGATCTGTGGATAGTCCTCTTCACGCATCATTCGAATCGTGAAATCGCGCTTCTTTTCAGCCATAACTACAAGTGTGGCTAATTTTTCCGCGCACGTCGAACGAAACGGCAAAAATATTGTAAAAAGATTACTTTCGCCTGCGCGGTCGACCGCTTCCACCGCTGCTTCGACGCCCGCTACGGCTACTACGCGCATGCTTTACGACGGCCCCAGCGCGCTGCCGGCGGGCTTGCTTAGCAAGCGTCTTTTCTCGGGCCGACAACTTCTTTGGAGCTTCATCAGCCTTCTTGCGCCCCAACTGCGTGCGCGTCGAGCCCTCCCTGCGCCCCTGGACAATGCCGACGAACTCCTGCCGGAGCTCGTCGTCCTCTACTTTCGGCCATACCAACCAAATAGCTGTCCGAGACAGCGGTTCCGTGGCGCCTTCCTCGGCCACCAAGTTCGATGAGGCCACCGCCTTCTTCGACAGCGCCTTCAAAATCGTGCGAGGTCCCACCACGACACCTGCACCAGTGGCCGCAACGGGCAGCATCTGTCGCAGCTCATCCGGATCCACGGAGGTCAACAGCACAGTTTCGTCCGCCAACAGCTCCTCCGGCACGGACTCTGTGAGGGAGAACACGTGCTCTTTCTCGAAGGCCACGCCCCAGGCTTCGTCGTAAAGCCGGATGCGATGGAGCGACTCGGGCAGCGAGCTTTCGGACTCTAACCGAACCAGCGCCATGTCAGCGGCGCCGCCGACCAGGTCGGACATCGGATCGTCGGCGGCGTGGGTGTGCAGTGTTGCCGGAATTCGATCCCTAAAGCGGCGAAACCACTTCTCGGGACTGGTGCCGGTGGCGAACACGATGCGCAGGACGGCGGGTTCAGGAGTCGACATACTCCGCAAGGTTACTCGAATGGGTGCTAGCGTTGAACCCATGAAACCCCTAACCGCAGCCAAAAAACTTGGCATTTTCCTCCCGGCCACACCCGAGGAATTTCGCACTGGTGAGATTTCGCACGCGCAGTTTGCCGAACTGCAATCCAATCCGCCGGAATGGCTCGCTGAGCTACGCCGCAACGGACCGCACCCGCGTCCAGAAGTTGCCCGCAAGCTGGGCATCACTATCACGGCGTTGAAGAAGAACGACATGGACAAGCCGCTGACAACGGCGGAGATTAAGGATTTGCTCGAGCAGATGCCGGAGTGGCTGGAGGCCGCTCGTGAGTCCATGGCGAAGCAGCGCGTGGAAGCCGCTGAGGCAGAGGCCAAGAAGGACGACGGCCCTGGTCGGGCTGCCGCTGAAGCTGCTCGCAACGCCGAGAATTAGCAGACACAGCTGGCACAGCTGACACAGCCAACACCTTCAAGGAGGATCTCGTGGCCATCGACTACACCGCACATGCAATCAACCACAAGGACAACGGTACGGTTGTCCTGATTGGCTCGCTGGGCACCACACAGGAGATGTGGGAGCCCCAGGTAGCCGCTTTGAGCGAAAAGTACCAGGTCATCACGCCAGATGTCCGCGGCCATGGCGATTCCCCTATCCCCGAGGGTGAGTGGGACATGAGCCACTTGGCCGCCGACATCATCGAGGTCCTCGATGAGGAGGATGTTGACCGTGCACATTTTGTGGGACTATCTCTCGGCGGCGCTATCGCCCAGACCATCGCACTAGAACACGCCGATCGCGTGGTCAGTCTGACACTGTCGTCGACGGCGCCGAAATTCGGCACACCCGAGGCCTGGCAGGAAAAGGCCCAGCTCGTGCGTGACAAGGGCACAGGCGCGCTCGCGGACACTGTCGTCCGCAACTGGTTTACCGACGAGTGCTTCGACACTACCCCTGAGCTCCCCGCCCGCTTCCGCGACATGATCGCAGATTGCCCCGATGACGGCTACATCGGCGCCTGCGGAGCACTCTCTCGCTTCGACACCCGCGAGCGCCTCGCCGAGATCACCGCTCCGACGCTGGTCATCGCCGGTAAGCAGGACACCTCTACGTCTCTCGACGTCGTCACTTCGCTTCACGACGGCATCGCGGGCTCGACCATGGTCGTCATTTCGCCGGCCAAGCACCTGCTCAACCAGGAAACCCCGGAGTACTACAACTCGGCCCTGCTGGCGCACATTGATGGGATTGCCGACTAGCGCCTAATCGCAGCAATAAAAAATAAAAATAACGCGACCTGCTCGCTGTCCATTCCACGGGGACGGCGCACAGGTCGCGTCATTTTTTCGAGTGCAATTGGAGGTTGCTATGACTGCAGTGGAAGAAGCTCGGATAATCAAGGGAACCGGTCTCCACCTGATGCTCATACTAACTACCACCAGCACTAATGGGAATAAGAAAACGAGAATGTTTCGTTAATCACCCCCATGATGACCATCCAAAACGCCTACCCTATCGACCCCAAAGCCCCAGGGTCCCGCCTGTCAGATATGACAAAAATAGCCATTCACCTGGCTTTGTAGGTTAGCATTACCTAACATTGCCGACTGTCGGGGATAGTCTGGATTCAATAGCAACCCCCAACCGCAACGGGGGTAGTTTTCCGGGAAGGTTGGGCACAATATCCGTCGTCAAGCGATTTCACATCATCAATCGGGAAAAAACTTTTAAAAAAACAAGTGTCTCTCATCACACTCATGCATAATGGGGTACAACAGTCATAGTCACTATGACGATGAACCGAGGCCATCGCGTTTATCTGCAGCGTTTATCTGCGACGTACGAAAAGGCCTTAAGACAAAAATTCCACGACAATATTTCTAGGAGCATGTCATGAAGGACTTTCTGCCCCGTACTCACTTCGAAGAAGAGCACAACATGTTCCGCGACATGGTTCGCGGCTTCGTCGAGAAGGAAATCACCCCGAACGTAGAGCGCTGGCACAAGGAAGGTCAGCCGGACCGCGAGATTTTCAAGAAGGCCGGCGAGCTGGGCCTGATTGGTATGTCCACTCCGGAGGCATACGGCGGCGGCGGAGAGATGGACTTCCGCTACAACCAGGTCCTGAACGAGGAGCTCTCCAACGCTGACTGTGGCTCCATCGTCGTTTCCTTCGGCGTTCTCAACGACCTGGTCGCTCCGTACCTGGCCAAGTTCGGTAACGAAGAGCAGAAGCAGAAGTACCTGGCTTCCATGAACGCCGGCGACACCATCGGCTGCCTCGCTATGACCGAGCCGGGCGCCGGTTCTGACCTGGCAGGTATGCGCACCTTCGCCAAGAAGGACGGCGACCACTACGTCCTCAACGGCACCAAGATCTTCATCTCCAACGGCATGATGGCCGACTTCGCTCTCGTCGCAGCTATCACCGACCCATCCAAGGGCCGCGCTGGCGTCTCCATGTTCATCGTCGACGCTGATCTCGAGGGCTTCACCAAGGCTGGCCCGCTGCAGAAGGTCGGCCTGAAGGCTCAGGACACCGCTGAGCTCAACTTCGACAACGTCCGCGTTCCGGCCGAGAACCTGCTCGGCGAAGAGGGCGCTGCCTTCGGCTACCTGCGCACCAACCTCGCTCACGAGCGCCTGACCCTGGCTTGCGGCTCTGTCGCAACTTCCCGCCGCGCCTGGACCCTGGCTTACAAGTACGCTCAGGAGCGCGAGGCATTCGGTCGCCCGATTATCCAGCACCAGGTCCACGGCCACTACCTGGCTGACATCGCCACCCGCGTCACCGCCCTGCAGGCTTTCGTTGACCAGGCCGTTATGGCCCACAACGCTGGCCAGCTGGACGAGACCGGTGCTTCCATGGCCAAGTACTGGACCACCGAGGAGCAGCAGGACATCGTTACCCGCTGCCTGCAGATGTTCGGCGGCTACGGCTTCATGCTCGAGTACCCAATCTCCACTCACTACCTCGACTCCAAGGTCCAGACCATTTACGGTGGCACCAACGAGATCATGAAGGAGATCATCTTCCGTCGTATCGCCAAGGGCGGCGCAGAGTAAACAGCGCACGTCGGTCTAGCCGATTCGCCCCAAACCCCGTCAGGTCTTCCTGGCGGGGTTTTTGCATACCTCAAAGTAGGTGGCTGGCGATTATTTACGAGGCTGGATTAGAGCTCCCTTCCCCTGTGCCATACCCCTCACCAAAAACATTACCCCCTACAAAACCGAAACTATACAATGAGATGCCCATCTCATATACTAAGATTCTGTTAGGTAATGGTGATGCACTTCACCAAATTCCCTCCTAGGCCGCGCGAGCGCGTGACCGGAGATGAAGGATTGGAGTTCCAGAGGTATGAGCACAACCAACTCGACCGCTACCCCTCAGCGAAGGGAGGTGTTTTCCACCCGAGCAGCCTTCATTTTCGCCGCTATCGGCTCGGCAGTCGGGCTTGGAAACATCTGGCGTTTCCCCTATGTCGCGTATGACTCCGGCGGTGGCGCTTTCCTTATCCCCTACCTGGTCGCACTTCTGACCGCGGGTATCCCACTGCTCTTCCTCGACTTCGCCATCGGCCACCGCTTCCGAGGGTCCGCACCGAAGTCGATGCGTCGCATCAAGCCCTGGGCTGAGCCAATCGGCTGGATCCAGGTCGGTATCGCCTTCTTCATTACCGTCTACTACGCCGTTATTATCGCGTGGTCCTTCATCTACGCCTGGAAGTCCATCCGCAAGAGCTGGGGCCCAGATGCCGAGACCCACTTCATGAAGGACTTCCTCCAAGTAGACACCGAGAGCGTCTTCTCTCTGGACTTCGTCCCCTCGATTTCCATCGTCCTGCTCATTGTCTGGGTACTCGTCATCGGCATTCTGGCCGCTGGTGTGGACAAGGGCATCGGCAAGGTCTCGATTATCTTCATCCCGCTGTTGACCATCCTCTTCGTCGCAGTGGTCATCTACTCCCTGACGCTCGACGGCGCTGCAAAGGGCCTGGATGCATTCTTCACCCCAGACTGGTCCGCACTGACTGACTCCAGCGTATGGATTGCCGCCTACGGCCAGATCTTCTTCTCCCTGTCCGTGGCCTTCGGCATTATGCTGACCTACGCCTCCTACCTGAAGCCACGCACGAACCTCACCGGTTCCGGCCTGGTCACCGCGTTCGCAAACTCCTCCTTCGAGGTTCTCGCCGGTATCGGTGTCTTCGCCACCCTGGGCTTCATGGCAGCGCAGTCGGGTCAGGCCGTTGACGAGGTCGCAACCTCCGGTATTGGTCTTGCCTTCATCGCATTCCCGACGGTCATCTCTGAGATGCCCAAGGTCATCGGTTCGGTCTTCGGGCTGCTGTTCTTCCTCTCCCTGGCAATCGCCGGTGTGACCTCCCTGATGTCGCTGCTCGAGGTCGTCGTCTCCGCAGTCAAGGACAAGCTGAACCTCGGCCGCGTCCAGGCCACCCTCACCGTCGGTGGCGCCATGGCCGTCATCTCGCTGCTGGCCTTCCCGACCACCTCAGGTCTGGTAACCCTCGACATCGTAGATAAGTTCACCAACAACGTCGGTATCGTCCTGGTTGCACTGCTGACCATCATCGCAATCGACTGGATCCTGCGCCGCACCAACGAGTTCGCCATGCACCTCAACGCCGTGTCCTCGTTCAAGGTCGGCACCATGTGGCAGATCTTCGTCGGAAACATCACGCCGGTCATTCTCGCCGTCATCCTGTTCCAGGAGCTCATTGGACTTTTCCAGGAAAACTACGAAGGCTACTCCGACACCCAAATCGACATCTTTGGCTGGGGTGTCATCGGCGTGATTCTCATCGGCGCTCTGATTATGGCCATCCTGCCTTGGCGCGGCCAACACCGTCTCGATGGCCCTCCGGGCTCGGACTTCGGTGTGACGCCAGATTTCAAGCGGTCCTCACACCTGCCACGCAAGCACACTCCGGAAACCGAGGAGGTTTAAGCCAAATGTCCGGTATCGCAATTGTCATGATGGCACTGTTCATCATCGTCATCTGGGGCGGTCTGGCGGTCTCGCTGGTCAGCCTATCCAAGCACCCTGACGAGGTTTCCGGTGAGCTGGGAGATCACCCAGAGCTCACCAGTGAAGTACTAGGAGCACAGGAAGAGCAGTAGTTCTTCACTACTATCTCTCCCCTGCCACTCCAGGTATCTGCCTTACTCACCTACGAAATGCGGTGGTCGCTTCTCCAAGAACGCGGCCACCGCTTCCTTATGGTCGGCCGAGACCGCCAAACGAGCCTGCGCGTCCGCCTCCGCCGCAGCGGCAGACAAGGTATCCCGGCGCAGCAGAGCCTTAATCTCCTTCAGCGCGGCCGTCGGCCCCGCCGCAAACTGGGCAGCCAACTCACGTGCCCGAGTCGCTGGATTATCCACCACTTCAGTGACCAGGCCGAGGCTCAGGGCTTCGTCGGCAAGCACCTTCTTATCGAAGAACAACAGCTCACGCGCCTTCGCGTCACTGACCATGCGCGGCAGCAGCGCCGACATGCCACAGTCCGTGGCCAGGCCAATCGACGGGAACGCCGCCTTGAACGACGCCTTCGGGCCCGCGATACGGAAATCACAGTGCAGCGCCAACGACCAGCCGGCACCCGCCGCAGCACCTTCGATAGCTGCAATAACCGGAACGTTAATCGCGGTCAGCTCCGCGACCATCGGGTTGTACTCCTCGACAACCTTGCCCATGCCGGCGCCGGACTGCAGGTCAGAAATGTGCTCCTTCAAATCCTGGCCCGTACAAAACGCCTTCGGCCCGCCGAGCAGGATAACAGCGCGCACATCCGGCTCCTGCGCACGCTCAAAAGCGGCTTTCAGCTCCAAGCGGAGATTCTTATCCAGGGAGTTATAGGCATCCGGGCGGTCGATGGTGATGGCTAGAATGCCGTCGGAAAAGTCTTGAGTAACGTTGCTCATAACCTCGCAGGTTATCGCAATCTCCCCCGCCTCGGACGCACTTTTGCACCAAATCACTCGCCGCGAGTAACAAGGGACACATGACACTTCCACGCCCCGCCACGCCTGACGACGTCCACGAGATCGTCGACCTCATCAAAGACCTGGCGGCCTACGAAAAAGAACCCGATGCCGTCCGACTGACCCCCGAGCGCCTGCGCGAACAGCTCTTCGGGGACAACCCTGCGATTTTCTGCCACGTCGTCGACTCCACATCCGGAAATTTGGACGACGGCGCCGGTGGCGGTGATGGTGGCGATGGCGTTGGTGGCGGTGTTGAAGGCAGCCCGCGCCTCGACGGCATTGCACTGTGGTTCCTCAACTACTCCACCTGGGAAGGCACCCACGGCATCTACCTCGAAGACCTCTACGTCCGCCCCGAGGCACGCGGCACCGGCAAGGGCAAAGCACTGCTGCAGAACCTCGCGCGAATTGCCGTGGAGCGAGGCTACTCACGTGTCGAGTGGTGCGTCCTGAAGTGGAATCAACCCTCCATCGATTTCTACCGCTCCCTCGGCGCCTTCCCCATGGACGAATGGGACACCTTCCGCCTCACCGGCAGCGCCCTGCGTGACTTCGGGGCGTAACAGACGGCAGCGCGTGGTGCGGCGGTACGGCGGTGCAGCTGCGGTGCGTTTGCGCGGTGAAAAGTCCGGATGTGGATAACTGCTAAACCGGCTGACTTATCCACAGCCTGCCCCCATAGGCGTTGTCCCCCTACATCCGGACTTTTACCTTCAAAGGCATGACAGTTCTTGGGACGCTCGCCGCACTGGCCTCGCGCGGAATGGACACGCTAGCGGAACTCCACGCCGCGCGTCCCGACGGCCACGACGCCACCTCCCACCTGGCGGCAACCCTCGGCCTTGACCCGGCGCGCCTCCGGCTTTTGCTACGCGTCGCCGCCCACTATCTCCAACCCGCTGACACCGAGGAAAACACCAAAGCCCGCGAAGACGCCACCGCCCTTGCGCGCCAGCTCGGCCTCAGCCTGGACACCTGCGTGCTTATCGACAAGCGCAGCCGCCAAGCCAACAACGCCGAACTCCACGACAACCTCCGCCTCACATTCGTCGCTGCCGCCAAACGCCTCGGCTTCGAAGAACTCGATCTCTACATGCGGGAAACTCTCACCGAGCTCAACACCGAAGACGAGCCACCCCAGCATCTGCGCGCCCGATTTTCCCGGAAGGTAGACATCCGGGGAATGAAGCACTTCCACATCTCCGGCCCCTCGGATATGCTCGACAATCTCCTGTCGCCGCTTACCATCCGTGCCGCAGAAATCCGGAAGTCCCATCCGGAGTTTTCCCACGACCGCTGCGTCGGCCAAGCGCTTGCCGAGCGCCTCGAGCATGCCGATGCCGCAACGCCCGTCGACAAGCTCGATGAAATGCGCTACCAACCCGCCATCATCATCACCGCACAAGACCTCATCGACTACAGCCCGCGATTCGCCGCCACCACCAACGGCTCTGCGCTCGCCCCCGACGTCTTCCTCAACGCCCTACTCGCCGACACCGGGTGGGCCGTGCTTTACGACGAACACAGCGCCATTACGGACTTATTTCCCATCGGCAACCCCCGCCTGGCGACTGAAGAGCAGCGCATCGCGATGCTCATCGACAACCCCATCTGCGCCTGGCCCGGCTGTGAACGCCCCGCCTATAGCGGACAAGCGCACCACCTAGTCGCCCACAAACACGGCGGCACAACCACGCTGGACAACCTCACCATGGTCTGCCGCGAACACAACGGGCTTAACGACGACGACCGGGAAGGACGCAACGGCCACCTCGAACGCATCCCCACGTCCGGACATATTCGATGGCGCCCGCCGGACAAAACTCGACCGCCCCTGTTTAGTAACTCGTTTGTGACGTCAATGTCCGGGAGGTCGTACGCGGGGTATCGAGCGGGTACGACGAAACAGCTTGGGCCGGAGCCACCACCTCCGGACTAAAACCCGGATGTATGGGAAAACCCGTCCTAGCGCACTGCTAGAACGGGTACTTGCGCTGCAAAAACGCAGAATTAGATGAGGTTCCAGTCCTCGATGCCGTCGTAAAGCGGGAATTCCTGAGCGATCTTCGAAACACGAGCACGCAGGGAGTCAACATCCGCATTCTTGCCGGCGGCGAGAGCAGTACCGATGACATCGGCGACCTCGGTGAAGGCCTTCTCGTCGAGACCGCGGGTGGCCAGCGCCGGAGTACCGATACGAAGTCCGGATGTAACCATCGGAGGACGCGGGTCAAACGGAACAGCATTCCGGTTGACGGTGATACCAACAGCGTGGAGTAGATCCTCGGCCTCCTGGCCGTTCATCTCCGAATTGCGCAAATCCGCCAGAACCAGGTGGACATCGGTGCCGCCAGTGAGAACATCGACGCCAGCCTCGGCGCAGTCGGCAGCGGTGAGACGCTCAGCCAGGATGCGGGCACCGGCGAGAGTGCGCTGCTGGCGCTCCTTGAACTCCTCGGTACCAGCAATCTTCAGCGCCACGGCCTTGCCGGCGATAGCGTGCATCAGCGGACCACCCTGCTGCCCCGGGAAAACAGCGGAGTTCAGCTTCTTGGCGTACTCCTGCTTGGCCAAAATCATGCCCGAACGAGGGCCACCGAGAGTCTTGTGAACGGTGGTCGACACAACGTCAGAATGCGGAACCGGCGACGGGTGCAGACCGGCGGCAACCAAACCTGCGAAGTGCGCCATGTCCGTCCACAGCTTCGCGCCGACCTCATCGGCGATGGAGCGGAAAGCTTCGAAGTCGAGGTGGCGCGGGTACGCCGACCAACCTGCGATGAGGACATCCGGCTTTTCTGCGAGCGCCTGCTCACGCACCTTGTCCATATCGATCCGCATAGTGTCCTTGTCCACACCGTATGCGGCGACGTGGTAGAGCTTGCCGGAGAAGTTCAGCTTCATGCCGTGGGTCAGGTGACCGCCGTGTGCCAGGTCGAGGCCCATAATCTTGTCACCGGCGTTGATTAGCGCATGCAGAACGGCAGCGTTGGCCTGCGCGCCTGCGTGCGGCTGAACGTTGGCGAACTCAGCGCCGAAGAGCTCCTTGGCGCGGTTGCGTGCCATGTCCTCGACGACGTCGACGTATTCGCAGCCGCCGTAGTAACGACGACCCGGGTATCCTTCGGCGTACTTGTTGGTCAGAACCGAGCCCTGAGCCTGCAGCACTGCACGTGGAACAAAGTTCTCACTAGCAATCATTTCGAGCATGTCACGCTGACGAGAGAGCTCCCCTGCCATTGCCTCTGCGAGGTCGGGATCGAGTTCACGCAGCGATTGGTAGCGGACATCGTTATTGTTAGCCCCGGTCATGAGTAGGTTTTCGACCTTTCAATAAAACTTCAATGCCACAGGCCATGCTAGCCCTTTATGGGGCAAACCACGAAAGCAGCACCAATCAAGCATGCCCCCTTTATTGACTCGTTTTCCGGTTTTCGGCACCCCCTTGGCACAATTGGAAGTATGACGCGCGCAACATCCCCCAGCCCGTACGTCGAGTTCAAACGCGAGCAGTGGCGCGAAATGCGCAAGAATATGCCTCTGGTGCTGACGGAAGAGGAAGCTGAACGACTTTCCGGTATCGGTGAAAACATCGACCTGGACGAAGTCGCCGAGGTCTATCTTCCGCTTTCCCGGTTGATTCATATGCGTGTGGCGGCGCATCGGGAGCTGAACGCTGTAACGTCGAACTTCCTTGGGGAAAATCCTTCGAAGGGGGCGTCGGTGCCGTTTATTATCGGCGTCGCGGGTTCGGTGGCGGTCGGCAAGTCAACGACGGCGCGTTTGCTGCAGGTACTGCTCGAGCGCTGGGAGACTAATCCGCGGGTGGACTTGGTCACCACTGATGGCTTCCTCTACCCTTCTGAGGAATTGAATCGCCGTGGCATTATGCAGCGCAAGGGGTATCCGGAGTCGTATGATCAGCGTGCGTTGATGCGGTTTGTCACGGCGGTGAAGTCGGGGGCGCGGCATGTGAAGGCGCCGGTGTATTCGCACACGCTCTATGACCGGGTGCCGGATGAGTTCGTCGATGTCGATCGTCCGGACATTCTCATTCTCGAGGGGCTCAACGTTTTGCAGACGGGCCCGACGCTGATGATTTCCGATCTTTTCGATTTCAGTGTCTACGTCGATGCCCCGCGCGCGGACATCGAACGCTGGTACATTAATCGTTTCCTCAGTCTCCGCCAGACGGCGTTTCGCGCTCCGGGCGCGCACTTCGCGGATTACGCCACGCTTGACGACGAAGCTGCGGCCGAGGTGGCCCGACGCATTTGGCAGCAGGTGAACTTGCCGAACCTGACGGAAAATATTTTGCCCACTCGAGTGCGGGCGTCATTAGTTCTTACGAAGTCTCGGGACCACAAGGTTTCGAGGGTCCGGATGCGCAAACTCTAACATCCGGAAATTTTTCCGGATGTAGGGAGGTTATTTGCCGAAGCGGCGTGAGCGCTGCGAAAAGTCTCGAAGTGCGCGGAGGAAGTCGATGCGGCGGAATTCGGGCCAGTAGGTATCGGTGAACCAAATCTCGGAGTAGGCGGTTTGCCAGAGAAGGAAGCCGCTGAGCCGCTGTTCTCCGGAAGTGCGGATGACTAGATCGGGGTCCGGTTGTCCGGATGTGTAGAGGCGGCGAGAAATGGCATCGGTGGTGATGCGCTCCTCAAGCTCGGAAGCATCGATTCCCTCGGCGACTGATTCCCGGATGATTCTGCGTACTGCGTCGACGATTTCCTGCCGGCCGCCGTAGCCAACGGCGATGTTGACCTGGATGCCGGTGTTGTTCGCGGTGACTTCTTCGTCGTGACGCAGCCGGGCGGTCATTCTTTCCGGAAGGAGCTCGAGGTGGCCGACCATGCGCAGGCGCACGTCGTTAGGCGATTGCGCCAATTCGTCGACGACGTCGGCGATGATGTCGAACAGTAATTCCAGCTCTTCGGGGTCTCGCCCGAGGTTTTCGGTGGAGAGCAGGTAGATGGTGACCAGCTCGATTTCCTGCTCGGCGCACCAGCCGACGAATTCTGCGATTTTGCGGGAGCCGACGCGGTGGCCGTGGCTGACGTCGGTGAATCCAGCCTCCCTCGCCCAGCGGCGGTTGCCATCGGCCATGATGGCAACGTGCTTGGGGCGAGGTTTTCCTTCTAGCTCTTGGGCTAGTTTGCGCTCGTAGAGCGGATAGGCGATCCGCCGGAGTGAGGACGGCTGGTTTTCTTTCACATATGTAACCCTACCCAATGGGCACGGCCACTTTGTGCTTAGTCGCGTGCCTGCCGACGCTTCCGAACTTCTGCCGCAAGCGTACGCAGCAGCCGGTCGGTGGTTTCCCAATCCATGCACGCATCGGTGACGGACTTGCCGTATACGAGGCCCTTACGACCATCGGTAATTTTTTGCGCGCCGGCTTCGAGGAAGGACTCCATCATGATGCCGGTGATGCGCTCGTCGCCGCCCCCGATGAGCTTGCCGAGCTCCTCAACGACCTCGGCCTGGCGCACCTCGGATTTTCCGGAATTGGCGTGGGAGGCATCCACCATGATGCTGACGGTTTGCTCGGCCTTGTTCAGGCGCGCTTCGGCGTCGTTAAGCGATTCTTCGTCCCAGTTCGGGCCGGAGGTGCCACCGCGGAGGATGATGTGGCAGTTGTGGTTGCCGGCGGTTTCGACGACGGCGGCGCGGCCTTGGTCGTTCATGCCGAAGAAGAAGTGCGGGTTTGCTGCGGAGACCAGCGAGTCCACGGCGACCTGGACGTTGCCGTCGGTGCCGTTCTTGAAGCCGATGGGCACGGAAAGTCCGGAAGCGAGCTGACGGTGGACCTGCGACTCCGTGGTACGCGCACCGATCGCGCCCCAGGAGACGGCGTCGGAAATGTACTGCGGGCTGTTGGGCTCGAGGAATTCGGCGCCGGCGGGCAGGCCGGTGCGCAGGACCTCGATGAGTACCTCGCGGGCCATGTGCAGGCCCTTGTTGATTTTGAAGGAGCTATCCAGGTCGGGGTCGTTGATGAGTCCCTTCCAGCCGACGGTGGTGCGCGGCTTTTCGAAGTAGACGCGCATGACGACCAGCAGGTCCTCGTCGAGCTCATCGGCGGTGGCCTTCAGGCGGCGGGCGTAGTCGATGGCGGCCTCAGGGTCGTGAATGGAGCACGGGCCGACAACGACCAGCAGACGATCGTCTTCACGGGCGATGACGCGGGCGACGTCGAGTCGCGACTGCTCTACCTCGTTAACCAGGTTTGGGGTCAGTGGCTGTTTGGCCATGACCTCTTCTGGGGAGGGCAGGTCGTGGAAGGCTACGACGCGGCGGTTCGCGGTCGAGGCGGGGGCTTCGAGGGAAGTTGGAGGGGTCATCTGAGGTCTCTTTTCTCTGGGTGATTAGTTGCGCATTTTGGCTGTAGATACGACAAAAGGCAGCGCCCCGATTGGTTGGGGCTGCTGCCTTTGGCTCCGGTTGGTGGCGACGTGACGATTAGCCGCCGGCTGTGACTATGTCGTCACTGCCTCCGGAGCCTTCGAAAAATAAAATCGCCACATACGCATGCGCTTGACTGTAGCGCACTGCCTAGAATCCCGCAATTCGAACTCCAAATCCCGCCACATGGGACGCAATCAGGGGTGCACACATCGCCCGTCGTCAAGCGGCGCGCACATGCCTTGACGCTAACTACTCCGCTTCACGACGCTGCTCTGCTGCAGCCATCGCTTTATCCACGGCCTCGGAATCGAAGGGATCCATGCCGTGCGCCTCTGCGAACTTCCGGCGAGCAGCCATGCGCTTCGCGCGGCGCGAGAGATCCCAGCCGAGAGCCAGGATGACGATGAGCAAAACGACAATGATGAGCAGGCCAATAGGAGAGGCCTTACCGAAGTCAGCACCCCGCGGACCAGTGGGGTTCTGCGCCAGGAAAATTGTCGTGCGAGCCGCCAAGGCATCGAAGCTTTCAATCATGAGTTCCAGCTTAGCGTTAATTCCGGACTATTCCGCGTCGGGGTCGATACCAGCGAAGAGATCGGTCTCTGGCAGCTCGGTCTGCACGCGAGTGCGGGCGAGTTCAAACTCTTCGGTCGGCCAAACGCGCTGCTGAATGTCTACCGGCACGGCGAAGAATGGCCCGTTCGGATCGATCTGCGTGGCGTGCGCCAGCAGCGCCTGATCCCGCTGCTGGAAGTAATCGCCGCACTCGACCTGCGTGGTCACGCGGGTCATGATGTCGCCGGGAGTCTTAGTCCAACGACGGAAGGACTCGGCCAGCGGGCTTTCCAAGCCGTTGTCGCGGTAGTAGTTATCCAGCGCGATGAGGCGCGCCTTGATGAAACCGTGGGTGTAGTAGAGCTTGGAAATCTCCCATGGTTCACCGAGCTCGGGGTACTTATCCGTTCCGGACTCCAGCCAAGCGCGCATGGACACGATATGGGTCATGATGTGGTCCGGGTGCGGGTAGCCACCGTTTTCGTCGTAAGTAATGACGACGTGCGGGCGGAATTCCCGGATGGCCCGGATGAGAGGCTTCGTCGCATCCTCGACCGATTGGCGAGCAAACACACCGTGCGACAGCACCGGCACCGGGTTGCCCGCAGGCAGACCGGAGTCGGTAAAGCCGAGCCACTCATGTTCAACACCGAGAATCTCAGCGGCTGCAGCCATTTCGTTAACGCGCACCGCGGCGATATTCTCCCGCACCTCCGGCCGATCCATCGCCGGGTTGAGAATGCTACCGGCCTCACCGCCGGTGCAGGTCACCACTTTGACGCGATGCCCTTCCGCCGCATATCGGGCCATTGTTGCGGCGCCCTTGCTCGATTCGTCATCAGGATGAGCGTGAATCGCCATCAGACGAAGTGCCAATTGAAGTCACTCCCGCTACTATCTCAGTCCATGTTTTCTGGCCGAGGCCGGGGCCCTTCGACCGCAACGATGCTACTACAGCACCGTTTCAATACCGCCCCACTATAGCGCTGCACCATCATATGACCACGCAGCATCGCTACTCGGTGGAACAACATAGCAGCAGGACACTGCGCCACACCAGAAAGATTGTTTAACTGTCAACATTTTACCACGTCGACCAAGAACTCCGATAGGCTAAAAAACATGGCTGAAAGTTCGGAGCGAAACACCCGAAATACCGCAGCGCCGAAGCGACAGCGCGAGCGCTATGGGGATAATAATCGCACTCTCCCTGCGAAATTGGTTGTCATCGCTATTGTTGGCATGCTCGTCATCGCCGGCGCATACATCTTCGTTCAGATGAACCGCGTCTCCGCCCCGGATGTCTCTGCAACGCAAGCGGGCTGGAGCCGCACTCCAGGTAAGGAAGATGAGCAGTTCATCTTCACGCTGGACGTCACCCGCGAAAAGCCGGAGCTGGATAGCTACTGCATCATCTACGCGCTGAACTATGACGTGGCAGAGGTCGGCCGTCGCGACGTATTCATCCCGGGCGGCGGCCCCGCTACGGTGCGTATGGACGTCCCCATTGCCACCCGCGAGCTGGCCGTCGCAGGCGATGTCTACGGCTGCTCCACCGACATTCCGGAGTTCCTCGCACCTGCGAAGTAACCTCCTTTCGCAACTGAGGATTATGCGCTTCCACGGCACGTCGTAAAGCGTGCGCGACAACACTCCGACGCGCCTGTTATTGCCATGTGGCGTGACAGTGCTATCCTGTGACGCAGCCGACGGCCCCAAGCGGGGCCGCTTTTGTATTAAATAGCCAAAACACAGGAGGAACCATGACTGAGGCAAAGAACAATAGCCCATGGCTCACCCAGGAGTCCTACGACAAGCTCAAGGGCGAGCTTGAGGCGCTATATGAAAACCGCCCGGTCATCGCCGCCGAGATTAACGAGCGCCGCGAAGAGGGCGACTTGAAGGAAAACGCCGGCTACGATGCCGCTCGTGAGCAGCAGGGACAGGAAGAGGCACGCATCCGCTACCTCGAAGACCTGCTCCAGCGCGCCACCGTCGGCGAGATTCCGCAGGAGTCCGGTGTGGCTCTGGTCGGCACCGTGGTCCACGTCTACTACGACGGCGACGAAGACGACACCGAGACCTTCCTCATCGGTACCCGTGGCGCTGACTCCTCCAACCCGAACCTGGAGACCTACTCCACCGATTCCCCGCTGGGCAAGGCTCTGGTCGGCGCTAAGGAGGGCGAGACCCGCACTTACGCTTCCCCGAGCGGCGACGAAGTGTCTGTCACTGTGGTCAAGGCTGAGCCGTACGACCCGGAGATGGACGCCTAAGCGCTCCCGGCGTTAGACCGCCTCAACCCAGGCGGCAACTTCGGGCCACAGTGCCCGATTCTTGGACCGATAGAAGCCCATATGGCCTATCGGTCCATTTTTTGTGCCCTCTCCCGCTTCAATAACGCGCTTTACGACGTCACACTGAACAGCCTGATCGGTCAATATGTCGACTGCCAACAACAAAGCGCCGGCCACCCGTAATAACGGGCTAACCGGCGCTTGTGCGTTAGTTAGTTTTCTAGCGTTTAGTCCCTGAAGTAGGACAGCAGACGCAGAATCTCGGTGTAGAGCCAGACCAGGGTCACAGCCAGGCCGAGGGCGACACCCCAGGCGTACTGAGCCGGAGCGCCAGCGCGGACCAGGCGGTCAGCCTGATCGAAGTCAATCAGGAAGCTGAAGGCTGCCAGGCCGATGCAGACCAGCGAGAAGATGATCGACAGCATGCCGCCGTCACGCAGCGGGAAGCCCAGGCCGAACAGGGAGAGCACCAGGTTGCCCAGCATGAGGACCAGGACACCAATCAGAGCCGCACTCATAAAACGGGTGAACTTCGGGGTCACGCGGATAGCGCCCGACTTGTAGACGAAGAGCATACCGATGAAGACACCCAGGGTGGCCAGCACTGCCTGCATAATCAGCGCACCTGCGGCAACGCCCTGAATTGGAGCGGTGAACATGAAGCTGATGCCACCGACGAAGAGCCCCTCGAAGGCCGCGTAGGTGAGGGTAACCGGCGCGGAGCCGTACTTCTTGCCGAAGGTGGACACCAAAACAGTAATCAGACCACCGATGGCGCCGACAATGGTCAGAATCATGGCCAGGCTGGTGGAGACACTGACGGCAATGAAGAAGTTGACTGCAGCCAGAACAATGATGGTTGCCAGCGTGATGCCGGTCTTGGAAACGACATCGTCGACCGTCATCGGACGGTAGTCGGCGGCAACCTGCGACTGGTACGGGTTATCCCCGTAGCCAGCGCCCATCTGACCTTGGCCGTAGTGATGTGCGCCCGCCTGTCCGCGGGCGACGGTCTTAGTAAGTGAACTGAATGCAGGATTGCTGCTTTCGCGCACGTCGTCCTTCTTTCTTTTCTCAGTTTTTCTTACGTTTTGTATTCAGGCACACGCGCGTACGTTTGCCTACACTTTCTACAACGGGCGATGTAAAGGTATTGTTCCCAACCCTGAAAAACAGTTAGTATCAAGGTAATTCCTCGCCTGCTGGCGGTGATTTTGTAATCGCGGAAACACTCACAGTCGCCAGGCGTGGGCACCACATGAGTGATTATGAAACAGGAGGTTGGTCAAGATGTCTGATGGCCTTGACTACGATCCGGATACCACTGGTGATTTCGACGAGACCACGCTCGATGGCTCGGAAGGGCTCGATGGCGACTTCCTCACCGGTGATGGCGAGAATTATGTAATGGATCCGCCGGACCGCTGGCGGGGCGCTTCTCCGCATGACACCCTCGGCAAGCGGTTGGCCGAGGAAAAGCCGGACATCGACGTCGACGACGATCTGGATGATGACCCGGAGATGCGCTACGGCGATGTCGACGGCCACGAACCGTTCGAGTTCGGCAACGATGGCCCGCGCGACCCGGACCGCAACCGTCGGATGGGCTGGACTACTTACTAAAGTTTTCTAAGTTTTTGTAGTTTTGCCAAATTTACTATCTCGGGGCGCCGCGCAACAGTAGTATCTGTGCCATGACAGCATCTACTGCTACGACAAACCGAACTACCATCCGCAATCCGCTTAACGACGAGCTCGTTGCCCGCCTTCTTCAGCGCGTCACGGTAGCTGATAAGTCGAAGACCGCCACTATCTCGGCACCATTTACCGGCCAGGAGCTGGCGCAGATTCCTGTCGGTACCCAGGCCGATGTCGACGAGGCCTTCAAGCGTGCCCGTGCCGCGCAGAAGAAGTGGGCCCGCATGGCGCCGGAAAAGCGCGGCGAAGTGCTGCACCACTTCCACGACCTGCTCTTTACCCACTGCGACCAGGTGCTGGACCTGCTGCAGGCCGAGACCGGTAAAAACCGCGCCAGTGCCCACGAGGAGCTCGTACACACCGCTATCACCGCCCGCTACTACGGCAATCAGGGCCCGAAACTGCTTGAGCCGAAGCGAGCGCACGGCGCGGTCCCGGTACTTTCCAAGACCACCGTCTACCACCACCCAAAGGGCGTCGTCGGTGTTATTGCTCCGTGGAACTACCCGCTGACCCTCGCGGTTTCCGATGCGCTGGCTGCACTGATGGCCGGTAACGCCATCGTGCTCAAGCCGGACAGCACCACTCCGTTTACCGCTCTCTTCGCTGTCGATTTGCTCTACCGCGCTGGCCTTCCGGAGGATCTCTTCCAGGTCATTCCAGGTCCCGGTCGCGTTGTCGGCCAGGGCATTGTCGGTCAGTGTGACTTCCTGATGTTCACCGGCTCTTCCGAGACCGGCCGCTCGCTGGCACAGCAGTGCGGCGAACGCCTGATCAGTTTCTCCGCGGAGCTCGGCGGCAAGAACCCGCTGATTGTCGCTGAAGATGCCAACATCAACCGCGCGGTCGAGGGCGCACGCATTGGCTGCTTCACCAACTCCGGTCACCTGTGCGTGTCCATTGAGCGAATCTATGTCGTGGACTCAGTCTGGGACGAATTCGTCCCGGCATTCACCGACCGCGTGAAGGCAATGTCCATCGGCGCTGGCTACGAGTGGGAAACCGAGATGGGCTGCCTGCAGTCGCAGGGCCAGTTCGACACCGTCAAGTCCATGGTCGACGAGGCTATCGAGGCCGGCGCCACCGTGCTGGCCGGCGGTCGTCCTCGCCCGGATCTGGGACCGCTGTTCTACGAGCCGACCGTGCTTACCGACGTCCCGGAGGGCGTCGCCCTGCTGACCGAAGAGGTATTCGGCCCGGTGGTAGTCCTCCAGCGTGTCTCGGACGTCCATGAGGCTATCGCCAAGTCCAACGATTCCCGTTATGGCCTCAACGCTTCGCTGTGGACCTCCCCGCGTCGCGCAAAGGAGCTGGCTCCACAGCTTGAGGCCGGTACCGTCAATGTCAACGATGGTTTTGCTGCGGCCTTCGCGTCTGTCGATGCCCCGATGGGTGGTTTCAAGGATTCGGGTGTGGGCCGTCGTCAAGCAGCGGGCGGCCTGCTGAAGTACACCGATGAGCAGACAGTGACCGTGCAGCGTCTTTCCCCGGTGTCGATGCCGCAGATGCCGCGTGAGCTGTACTCGAAGGTGTTCAACACGGCACTTGTCCTCGGCAAGAAGTTCAACGTCCTGCCGTAATCCGCATGTAGCGCGCACAAATAGCAAACGGCCAGGTCAGAAAACTCTCTGACCTGGCCTTTTGGTGCCCCCAGTGGGACTCGAACCCACACTGAAAGGATTTTAAGTCCTCTGCCTCTGCCAATTGGGCTATAGGGGCCCCTAAGAAAGATTAATGGGCGATATGGGTGTCTACCAAACTCGCCACAATTCCGTCGAGGATATCCTTCTCGCTGATGTAGAAAAAGCGCTGCTCTTCCTTCGCTGCCTCGGAAAGCGGCAGCGCCTCAAACATGTCCATCAGACCGTCCACAATGATGGAACCGCCGGCGAAGACATCCGCGCGCTTCGGATGCATCACGGGATTGGCAGCGAGGGACTCCGCGTCGGTCTCAATCACGGACGCGGTCAGCGCACGCAACGCCGCAAAGCGCAGCTGCGACAGGTGGATTGCCTCCGGGTCGTAGGTTTCTAGGCCCTGCGCCAGCGCCGACAGCGTGGTGAAGGTCCCGGCGCAGCCGACGATGGTGCGAGCCTTGTCGACAGGCACCTTCGCAACAATCTCGTCGGCCAGCTCCGCAACATACGAACGCGCCTCCTGGACCTGTTCCGCCGTCGGTGGCGAGGCCTGCAGGAACCGTTCGGTCAAGCGCACACTGCCCATAGCCACGGAATCAGAACCGGCTACCGTACCATCGTGGTCACCGACAATTACCTCGGTGGAGCCACCGCCGACGTCAATGACGCAATACGGACCGAGCTCGGGCTCCAAGTCATCTACCGCCCCGCGGAAGGACAGCGCGGCTTCCTCGTCGCCGGAAATAACCTCGGCCTCTGCACCCCACGGAGCGAGAATCTCGCGGGTCATGGCGAAGAAATCGTCGCGGTTGCTTGCGTCGCGTGTCGCCGATGTCGCCACCATTCGGACTGCTTGCACTTTTTCGACCTGCATAAGCTCCGCATACTTCGTCAGAGCCTCCCGCACGCGCTCCAGCGCCTCTGGAGCCAGCATGCCAGTGGCGTCCACGCCCTGGCCAAGGCGGACGATTTCCATCAGTCGGTGCAGTTCTGTGATTTCGAGAACTCCATCGACGACCTCGACCCGGCTGATAAGCAGGCGAAGCGAGTTAGTGCCGCAGTCGACGGCAGCGAGGGTCGTCATTTATCCCTCCACCCCCGGGTACGCAACACCGAGCTCGGCAATCGTGGGCCAATCTGCAGGAATCGCGGTGCCGCGCAGCTTCTCGTTCTCCGCCGCCAGCGCCACCGACTCAGTACCCAGTCGGAAGTGATCCGGCCCCTTGGCCAGCGCGTAGGCAATAAGAACGTGTAGGCACTTCACGCGCGTCGGCATGCCGCCACCGGAGAAGTCCGTGCCCAGGTCTTCCATCTCATTGCGCTCTGCCAGAAACGCCTCATGTGCACGCTGGTAATCGGCGGCGAGCTCTTCGTCGCTTTCCAGACGCGCGGTCATTTCCTTCATCACGCCAGTCGTCTCCAACCGGGAGGCCTCCGCGGTGAGTCGCGGATCAGTCAGGTAAAAGAGCGTGGGAAACGGAGTGCCATCGTCCAAGCGCGGCTTCGTCTTGACCACACCAGGAGTGCCGTCGGGGCTGCGGTAAGAGATGTCCACTACACCCCGCGGTTCACGTCCGAGCTGCTCCGCTATCACTTCCAAATCTGCGGTATCCACAGACATCGGTCACACTCCTTTTGCTTCCGTTTTTACTGACACATAATCTCACAGTCGCCTTACAAGCGCGTTGCTTCGCTTTACGACGGCACACTCCGCCGCGCATGCAACCTCACCGAGAGGCCCCAGGTAGCCCTACGGAGGTTTAGGACTCCGGTACCGTCGGCAAGCTCTCTGGCCTCGTTGCCTGATCGCGCCCCGGATTAGGGCGAGTCTCTTCGGGTTCGGGCGGGATGGAAATGGAATCCCACAGCGTCTCGTACCACTTCTTAGCCTGGTGCTGCGGAATTTCCTCCGGCTGCGTCACAGGCTGTTCGCCCACGGCCGGATCGAGGATACGGAATGGGGTCTCCCCCGGCTCTACCAGCCCCAGGCGCAGACGTGCCTGCTCCTTAACATAGGCGGGGTTGGAGTACAGCTCCTTTTCATCCTCTAACTGCTTAATTCGCTGTTCCATGCGAGCAATATTGTCCTGCGTGGCGGCGACATCCGCCTGTTGTTGTGCAAAAGTCCGCAGCGGAATTGCGAGAACAGATACTAAGAAAAGCACCAGCAGACCAATGCCGATCTTCTGTGCTGTGCTCAGCGAGCGCATTCCCGATGCGATTGCCGCTGCCGAACGCTGCCCCGCCCCTGCAGGGCGCGACTGTGTTCCGCGGCGAGATCGGTCCGATGCACTCATGCCCCACACTCTACCCGACCGCCAGCCGATGAAATAACAAAAACCCGCCCACAACCACGTGCGTGGTGCGGACGGGCAGTGCTAGACGCAGCTTTCGCAGCGCCTCAGCTCTTTACTTGAAGCGCGGGAAAGCGCTGCGGCCAGCGTAGACTGCGGCATCGCCGAGGTACTCTTCGATGCGCAGCAGCTGGTTGTACTTAGCAACGCGCTCGGAGCGAGCCGGAGCACCGGTCTTGATCTGGCCACAGTTCAGGCCGACGGCCAGGTCAGCGATGGTGGTGTCCTCAGTCTCACCGGAGCGGTGGGACATCATGGACTTGTAGCCGGCGTTGTGAGCCATTGCGACGGCCTCGAAGGTCTCGGACAGGGTACCGATCTGGTTGACCTTGACCAGCAGAGCGTTAGCGGCCTTCTTCTCAATGCCCTCTGCCAGACGCTTCGGGTTGGTGACGAAGAAGTCGTCGCCGACGATCTGGACCTTGTCACCAAGCTGAGCAGTCAGGGTGGTGTAGCCCTCCCAGTCATCCTCCTGCAGCGGATCCTCGATGGAGACGATGGCGTAGTTCTCAACCAGGTCAGCGTAGACAGCTGCCATCTCCTCAGCGGTGTGCTCGCCGCCCTCGAAGTGGTACTTGCCGTCCTTGAAGAACTCGGAAGAAGCGACGTCGAGAGCCAGAGCGACATCGTCGCCCAACTTGTAGCCTGCGGCCTCAATTGCCTCAACAATCAGGTCCAGTGCAGCCTTGGTGGAGTCAACCGACGGAGCGAAGCCGCCCTCATCACCGAGGCCAGTGGACAGGCCCTTGTCCTTAATGACCTTCTTGAGTGCGTGGTAGACCTCAGCACCGACGCGCAGTGCTTCCTTGAAGGTCGGGGCGCCAATCGGAGCAATCATGAACTCCTGGACGTCAACGCCGGAGTCAGCGTGTGCGCCACCGTTGAGGATGTTCATCATCGGAACCGGCAGAACGTGACCGTTCGGGCCGCCGACGTAGCGGAACAGATCCAGGCCAGCGGACTCAGCAGCAGCCTTGGCAACAGCCATGGAAACACCCAGGATTGCGTTAGCACCCAGGCGGGACTTGTTGTCGGTGCCGTCCAGCTCAATCATGGTCTTGTCAACCAGACGCTGGTCCTCAGCCTCGAGGCCAATAATTGCGTCCTCAATCTCCTCGAGCACAGCGCGGACAGCCTTCTCGACCCCCTTGCCCAGGTAACGGTCTCCGCCATCGCGGAGCTCGTGTGCCTCATGAACGCCGGTGGAGGCACCGGACGGAACCGCAGCGCGGCCCACAGCGCCGTCTTCCAACAGCACCTCAACCTCAACGGTCGGGTTACCACGGGAGTCCAGAATTTCGCGTGCGTTCAACTCGATGATTGCAGCCATAGGTCACCTTTCCGCCGGAACCGTTCCGGCACATGACTCCAATTGTGGCACGGTTTGCCGACCTTCGCCTTAAATCCTTTTCACCCTATGCGGGCTGATTCAGCGCATAGTTCGCCGCAGCGTCCCGAACATCGCGAAGATACTGCTCAGACTGGTTATATGAGCGAATTGCAGATGCCCACCCTTCCGGGGTGGCGAGGTCGCGTTCCCCACTGCAGAGCATCCGTGCGGTGGTCGCAGTTGCGTCGTCGATGTTGTTGGGGTCGGCGACGCCATCACCAGAAGCATCCATCGCAAAACGATGCCAGGTCTCGGGAATAAACTGCATCGGCCCCACAGCGCGGTCATACTCTGTGTCACCGTCGAGTTCACCGTTGTCAGTATCGAGAACCTCAGCAAACCCACTCGTGCCGTCCAGCGGCGGACCGATAATCGTCGGACTGACTACCCCATCGGCGCCGATATGAGCCGGCTTGAGCCAATTGCCCGAGTACGTGCCGTGATTAGTCTCCACTTTGCCCAGTCCTGCAAGCGTGTTCCACTCCAGGTGGCAGTTCGGGAACTGTTCTGCCGCAATCACATATGCGTTGCCGTAGGCGCGGAGAGCGTCCTCAGAAATACCCGTCTTCGGGGAAATCTGCTGCGCCCACTGTCGGAGCTGTTCCGAGGTGCGCCCGGGCGCGTTGACATCAATCATCGGCGGTGGCTCAGCCGCAGCAGGCGGCACATTATCCGGAATCGGCTTCTTGGTCAACGACGGGATTACGGGTCCAGTGAACATAGCCAACGCCCCAACCGTGCCAATGATGATCAGCACCGCCAGGGAGGTTAGACCGAGGCAGCCACAGCCTCTCGAGGACTTCTTTTTCCCCTTACTGCGGCCACGCGGCTTCGCCCCGCGGGGTGCGGGGTGCGCGTATTCATCAAAGGGAGAATTAGAAGGCATGGGGAATTACTCTACGGGGTAGACCGTAAAAATCACTCAAACTCGAGGACAGAAATCACTTTTGCTGGAAACTAGCTGTCGCTTTCCGACGGGCCGAAGTCCTCAGCCTCTTCGTTATCTTCGCTGCCCGCTGCCCACTGCTCAGCACTGCCGGCCTGCTGATTCTCCATCTGGGCCAGCTCAGTCAGGAATGCGCGTGAAGCCTGTCGGGTCCGTTCTTCCGCACCGGACTCAGTCTCCAGCCCCGGGGTCGGGACCAGAATCTCCACTGGAATGTCTGCATCGGACAGTCCCAGTGCACGTGCGCGGCGGATGGCTTCCTCAGCCAAAGTCAGAGCTGGCAGCTGTGTGGCCGGGTTCGAGCGCGGACGTCCGCGGCCGTAAGCCCACAGTCGCTCCTGTTCTTCCTCCGACACCATCTCTCCCTCGGCCACAGTGCCGTCGAAGAGGTACGGCTGACGAGCGCGCATCTTCAAAATAAAGTCGGTCGCCACATCGTCGAAGTCGAAGTCCTCCGCGATTTCAGCGTGGAAGAGGATCTGCAGCAGCAGATCTGACAGCTCGCTACGAATGTCACCGCCCTCGTTGACTGCGTCGACAAACTCGTAGGTCTCTTCAATGAGATACGGCAGCAGGCTCTTGTGCGTCTGGCGAGCTTCCCACTGCCCCGTGCGCCGTGCTGCCGCCATGATGTCCACGGCCTCGACGACGTGGGGCAGACGAGCTGCGGCAAGCTGTTCCTGCGGAGTCAGCGGTTCTGCAACAGGCTCTGCCCCTGGCTCTGCAACCGGTTCTGACTCAGGTTCTTTCACCGAGTCCTGCTGGGGAGCCGCCGCAACCTGAGCTGCCGGAGCTGCTGGGTCCTGCGCATCATCCAGCTCGACCGAGTAGACCTTCTCGCCCGCATCGAGGCGATCGAGTACCTCGTCGTTTTCCATATCGGTGGTGACCAGAATCTCCGCCTGGGACACCGAGTGCCCACCGGCGTCGGCGATTGCCCAGCGCACACGGATCGGGACTTCTTCGGTGTAGCTGACTTCACCGGTCAGCAGGCTAGCGGCTTCCAGCGGAATCGCTGTTGGAAAGCGGCTATCGAGCTTGATGATAGTCATACGGTTTCTAGTCCTTTCCCATGTGCGAGATATCCATACGTGGAATTCCCGCCATCGATGTCAAGAAGTCTGCTACCCACTGCACCAATGCAATGTCGCGGACAGGTTTTGCCCGCAACCCTCGCCCTTCCTTCGGCATTCCGACGGAAACCGTGCGCGTTGCCGCACGATAGGTCGCCTGTGGATACAGGCGCTTGAGACGCACCTGCTTGGAGTCAGCAAGCTCCATAGGGGTTATTCTAATGTGCGCACCCATGGCTTGAACTTCATGCACGCCGAATTCCCGGCAAATAATTCGAAGTCGTGAAATAACCGCCAATCTCTCCACCTCAATGGGTGGGGTTCCGTAACGGTCAACGAGCTCTTCGAGCACTACGTCGATATCGTCCAGCGCACTGGCAGCAGCAAATTTGCGGTACGCCTCTAGACGTAGGCGTTCCGACGACACATATTCGGCCGGAATATTCGCATCGACCGGCAAATCGATCCGAACTTCCTTCGGTTCGTTATCGGAAGCATCCGGAGTTTCACCATCGGCCACTGCCTTCAGTGCGGCCACGGCCTCGCCAACCAGTCGGACGTACATGTCGAAGCCGACGCCGGCAATGTGACCGGACTGCTCCGCACCGAGGATATTTCCGGCGCCACGCATTTCCAGGTCCTTCATGGCCACAGCCATGCCGGCACCCAAGTCATTGTTCTGCGCGATCGTGGACAGACGGTCGTAGGAAGTCTCCGTCAGCGTCTGATTTTCCGGGTAGAGGAAGTAGGCATAGGCGCGCTCGCGGGAACGGCCCACACGACCACGCAGCTGGTGCAGCTGGGAAAGACCCATATGGTGGGCGTTTTCCACAATCAACGTATTGGCGTTGGCAATATCCAGGCCGGTCTCCACGATGGTGGTACACACCAGCACGTCGTACTCGCGCTGCCAGAAGCCATCGACCGTGCGCTCCAGCTGCTCCTCCCCCATCTGACCGTGGGCCACTACCACGCGGGCCTCGGGCACCAAATTGCGGATAGTCTGGGCGACTTTGTCAATGGTTTCCACCTTATTATGCAGGTAGAACACCTGGCCGTCGCGAAGCAGCTCTCGCCTGATAGCTGCGGCGACCTGCTTGTCGGACTGCGCGCCGACGTATGTCAGCACCGGGTGACGATCCTGCGGCGGGGTGAGAATCTGGCTCATCTCGCGGATGCCAGCAATCGACATTTCGAGCGTGCGCGGAATTGGCGTTGCGGACATGGTGAGTACGTCGACGTGGTGCCGTAGCGCCTTGATGTGTTCCTTGTGTTCGACGCCGAAACGCTGCTCCTCGTCAACGATGACCAGGCCGAGTTCTTTCCACTGCACGCCGGTCTGCAGGAGACGATGCGTGCCGATAACAATGTCGACCGTCCCGTTCTTCAACCCTTCGAGGACCTCCTTGGAGTCCTTCGGCGAGGTGAAGCGGGACAGTCCACGGATGGTGACCGGGAAGCCCTCCATACGTTGGGTGAAAGTGGTCAAGTGCTGCTGCGCCAGAAGTGTGGTCGGCACCAACACTGCCACCTGACGGCCATCTTGAACAGCCTTGAAGGCAGCACGCAGTGCCACCTCGGTCTTGCCGTAGCCGACATCGCCGATGAGCACGCGATCCATCGGCACCGGCTTTTCCATGTCGGACTTAATTTCGTCGATGGCCTGCAGTTGATCTTCGGTCTCGGTGAAGGGGAAGTTATCCTCCATCTCCTGCTGCCATGGCGTATCCGGCGCGAACGCGTGGCCCGGCGCGGCTTGGCGCTCGGCGTAGAGCTTGACCAGCTCTTCCGCAATCTCGCGGACAGCGCCACGGGCCTTGCGCTTGGTGGACTTCCAGTCCGACCCGCCCATCTTCGACAGGGTGGGCTTTTCGCCGCCGACATAGCGCGACAGCAAATCCAGGCTCTCCATCGGCACGTAGAGCTGGTCCGAGGGACCTCCGCGCTTGCTCGGTGCGTACTCGAGCACCACGTACTCGCGGCGTGCCTGATCCTCGCCCGTGCCGATGGTGCGCTCAGTGAGCTTCACAAACCGACCAATGCCATGCGTGTCGTGCACGACATAGTCACCGGCCTTCAGCGCCAGCGGATCCACGCGACCACGGCGCTTCGCCGGCTTGCGGCGCCCACCAAGCGCACCTTCCGCGATGCGGTTACCTGTGATGTCCTGCTCGGTAATCAGAGTCAGCGCGCCACCGGGAATACGCGGGAATACCAGACCACCGTGCAAAACACCCTGGTAGACGGTAATTCTTCCGGACTCGGGATACTCCGGACCTGCCGCCATGCGCGTCGCAATTCCGGCTTCCCTAAACTTTTCCGCTTGCCGACGCGCCCCCGCGGGCGTCGCCGCCACGTACGCCACTCGCTCCCCCGCGACCGTGGCATCGCGCAGCTGCTTCATCAGGTGACCAATTTCCTTTAAGTCTCCGCGTGGCGCGGGCCCAGGCTCGAAGGTCAGTGGCAGCACATCATCTTCGGTGACTCCCGCCTCCAGCATGCCGGGCGGGGAAATATGCCACGAAGTGGGCATCGGGATAGAGGCCAAGCTGCGGTACGCGCTGGGCTCCAGCCCATCCGTGGCGATTGGCGCCGAGCCACCCATCGCAGCAGTTTCCCACGCTGCGGCCATAAACTCCTCGCCTGCACTGATAAGGTCCTGTGCGCGGGAGCGAATGCGCTCCGGCCCGCACATGAGCACATGCGTTTTCTCCGGCATGACCTCGGTGAGCATCTTCATCGGATGCTGACTAATCAGTGGGATCAGCGATTCCATGCCCTCCACCCACTGGCCATCGCCGATGCGGGTGAGCATTTCTTGGACCTGGCCAGAGCGCGTGGTGGCGAGTTTCTCCGCGGCGGCCTTCACGTCGTCGTCGATAAGCAGTGCACGACACGGGAAGATATCCAGCTGGTCGACCTCTACCTCAGAGATCGTGCGCTGGTCAGCGACGGAAAAGGCGCGCAGGTCGGTGACCTCGTCACCCCAGAGCTCGATACGTACCGGCAGCTCTTCGGTCGCAGGGAAAACATCGACGATGCCGCCACGCACGGCAAATTGGCCACGCCTGCCGACCATGTCCACATGCGAATAGCCGTGATGCACCAACCGCTCAACTAGGTTCTCGCAGTCCTGGTCCAGCTGAACGTGAATGGGGGCACTGGTTTCAGCCTCGAGGTCGTCCACAATCGGCTGCACCAACGAGCGCACCGCCGCAATCAGAACGTCGACTTTGCCCCGGCGAACGTCGTAAAGCGCCTTACGACGCTGCGCCACAGTATCCACGGCCGGCGAAAGCTTCTCATGCGGGAGCGTCTCCCACGAGGGGAACATAGCTACACGGTCGCCGATCATCGACTTGACCTCGGCGGTCAGGTCCTCCGCCTCGCGGCCGGTAGCCGTGACGACCAGCACCGGCACCTTCGTAGACATGGCGTAAATAAGGTGCGAACGCACCGCGTCCGCACCCGTGAGCGCCAGCTCGTCTTCGCCGATGCGCCCGAGCACGCCGACAAATTGAGGATCCGTGACAACGAGGCTTTCCAGCCCCGACAGCGGGTTCGGCAGAATGCTGGGTGTGGCTTTCGCCGAGGAGGACGCAGAAGTTGGCATAGCCCCAATATAACCATGCACCCCGGATCCACCCTGCGTGCTGGTTAGCCGTTCTCCGCCACCTGCATCGGGTCTGCTGCAGCACCTGCCCCGAACTTCGCGCCCTCAGCGGCCGCTGGCACATCAGCGGAACCATGCAGAGTCGGAGAACCCTCCATGCCGGCCAGCCCGTTCCAGCACAGGTTTACGATGTGCGCCGCCACTGTCTCCTTATCCGGACTGCGCTTCTCCATCCACCAGCGAGCGGTCTGCGAAACCATACCGACCATGCAGTTTCCGTAGAGCACCGACATGGCCGGGTCGAAGCCGGCGCGTTTGAAAGCCTCGGCGAGGATAGGCGTAACCGACTCAGTGGCATTATTCAGCAGCGTCTCATAGCCACCCGCCACGCCGGGGTCGCGAGAAATAATCGAGAATCCCTCCGGGTTTTCCTCCACATAAGTCAGCAGTGCCAACACCGCCTGTTCGATGCGGTAACGCGAGCGTCCCAGGGACAACGCTTCCCTAATCGTGGCCTCCAGGGTCTTCATCTCCTGGTCGACGACTGCCTGGTAGAGCCGCTCTTTGGTGCCGAAATGCTCGTAGACAACCGGCTTTGAGACCCCGGCTGCGGCAGCGATCTCCTCCATTGAGGCGGCATCAAGCCCCTTGGCGGCAAAGATTCCACGGCTGACTTCTGTCAGCTGAGCTTTGCGCTGTGGACCGGTCATACGTCGTCTCGGAGAATTGGAGGCCATGCTTTTAGATTAGTGGCTAAAGTCTTGCTATCGTATATCGCAGGCGCAAGCGAGTTGGCTGAGTCGAATCAGCCATGCAATTTTTCGCGTTTGCCCCATTCTCCCATGGTGTAATGGCAACACTCCGGTTTTTGGTACCGGCATTCTAGGTTCGAGTCCTGGTGGGAGAGCAAGCGGGGGGCCGGCCCCTTAATTAAGAAGTGACTTTTCGCCCCGCCGTGACCGTGATGCACCCTGACCGAGGAGTAGCAAGTTTCATGTCGAACGGTTCGGCCACCGCTGTGGTCATTCTCGCCGCGGGTCAAGGCACCCGAATGAAATCCGATACGCCGAAAATGCTGCACGCTATCGGCGGTCGTACCATGTTGGAGCACGCGCTCTATGCCGCCAAGGGCATTAATCCGGATGAGATTGCTGTTGTCGTTGGCCACCAGCGCGAAAAGGTAATCGACGCCATCGGGACTTGGGCTTCGGATACCGAGCACTCCAACGGTGTCGTCATTGCCCACCAGGACGAGCAAAACGGTACCGGCCACGCTGTTCAGTGCGCGCTGGAGCACCCCGAGCTGCAGAACTTCGATGGCACCATTCTGGTGACCACTTCCGATGTTCCGCTGCTGGATTCCGAAGCGCTCCAGGCACTGCTCGAAGAGCACAACCGCAAGCCACGCGCTGCCGTGACTGTGCTGACCTCCACTGCTGACAACCCGCACGGCTACGGCCGCATCGTTCGCAACGCCGACGGCGAAGTTCTGCGCATCGTGGAGGAAAAGGACGCCTCCGACGAGGAACGCGAGATCACCGAGGTCAACTCCGGTGTCTACGCATTTGATGCCGAGACCCTGGCAAACGCTCTCAAGCAGCTGGACACCAACAATGCCCAGGGCGAGCTCTACCTCACCGATGTCATCGGCATCGCCCGTGAGGCCGACCGCTCAGTACGCGGTCACCGCCTCGCCGACGCCACCGTCGTCGCCGGTGTCAATGACCGCGTCCAGCTGGCTACCCTTGGCCGTGAGCTCAACCGTCGCACCTGCGAGGCAGCTATGCGCGGGGGCGCCACTATCGTCGATCCGGACACCACGTGGATTGACGTTGAGGTGGAAATCGGCCGCGACGTCACGATTCTGCCGGGCACGCAGCTGCACGGCAAGACCGTGATTGGCGACGGGGCCACCGTGGGACCGGACACGACGCTGACCAACATGGTCGTCGGCAAGCGCGCCAGCGTCGTACGTACACACGGTTCCGATTCGGAGATCGGCGAGGATGCGACGGTCGGACCGTTCACCTACATTCGCCCGAACACCAAACTCGGTGTCGGCGCGAAGCTCGGCGGCTTCGTAGAAGCGAAGAACGCGCAGATTGGAAACGGTTCGAAGGTTCCGCACCTGACCTACGTCGGCGATGCGGAGATTGGCGAGCACTCCAACATTGGTGCCTCCAGCGTGTTCGTGAACTACGACGGCGTCAACAAGCACCGCACCGTTATCGGCTCGCATGTTCGCACCGGCTCCGACACCATGTTCATCGCTCCGGTGACCGTGGGTGATGGTGCGTACTCAGGTGCAGGTACTGTTATTAAGGACGACGTTCCTCCGGGAGCATTGGCGGTCAGTGGTGGCCGTCAGCGCAACATCGAGGGATGGGTCGAGCGGAAGCGTCCAGGTACCGCTGCTGCTGAGGCAGCGCAGGCGGCGCAGGTAGCTGACAACGCTGACAACAACAAGGAAGACCAGGAAGGCTAGACGGCAGATGACCGGCCAGTGGATCGATAACCAAAAGAACCTCATGCTCTTCTCCGGAAGGGCACACCCGGAATTGGGCGAGGCAGTTGCCAAGGAGCTCGGCACAGAGCTGACTCCGATGACCGCTCGTGATTTTGCCAACGGCGAAATCTTCGTGCGCTACGAGGAATCCGTCCGCGGTTCCGATGCCTTCGTACTGCAGGCGCACCCGGCACCGCTGAACAAGTGGCTCATCGAGCAGCTGATTATGATTGACGCGCTCAAGCGCGGTTCAGCCAAGCGCATCACCGCTATCCTGCCGTTCTTCCCATACGCCCGCCAGGACAAGAAGCACCGTGGCCGTGAGCCGATTTCCGCTCGCCTGGTCGCTGACCTGCTCAAGACCGCAGGCGCTGACCGCATCGTCTCCGTGGACCTCCACACCGACCAGATTCAGGGCTTCTTCGACGGCCCGGTCGATCACATGCACGCCATGCCGATTCTGTCGGAGTACATCAAGAAGAACTACTCCCTGGACAACCTGGTCGTGGTCTCCCCTGACGCCGGCCGTGTGAAGGTTTCCGAGAAGTGGGCCAACACCCTGGGCGACGCCCCGCTGGCCTTCATTCACAAGACCCGTTCCGTCGATGTCGCAAACCAGGTTGTCGCCAACCGCGTGGTCGGCGAGGTCTCCGGTAAGACCTGTCTGCTCATCGACGACATGATTGACACCGGCGGCACCATCGCCGGCGCTGTCAAGGTGCTGCGTGAGGCTGGCGCTGAGGATGTCATCATCGCTACCACGCACGGCGTCTTCTCCGACCCAGCTCGCGAGCGCCTGTCGAAGTGCGGTGCCCGCGAGGTCATCACCACCGATACCTTGCCGCAGTCCACCGAGGGCTGGGACAACCTGACCGTCCTGCCAATCGCACCACTGCTGGCTAAGACGATCCACGAGATCTTCGAAAACGGTTCCGTCACCACCCTCTTCGAGGGTCAGGCATAAGTTCTTTCCGCTTGCCGACGGGCATCCCGCCGCGACCAGCAACCTAGTTTTGCTGGTGGTGGCGGGGTTTGCTGTTTGACCTGTTAGTCCACTACAATTTCTCCGGTAAGTCTCGGCGAGGGCGGCCACAGTAGGTGGTTGCCGTTATCGACGCGACGCTCGCAGCCCAACTTTTGCGCCCACGGTGGCATGGATGCGGCACGTGCTCGACTCGACGACTCAATATCGAATCGTTTAGGAGTCCATTTTCATGGCAAAGCCCAACATCATCAAGATTGATGCTCGTAACCGCACCGAGTTCGGCAAGGGTGCCGCTCGCCGTGCCCGCGTTGCTGGCGACATCCCGGTTGTCATCTACGGCGCTGACCTGGATGCCCCGAAGCACATCCTCGTTGACACTCTGGATTTCCACGCTGTCATCCGTAACCACGGTGTCAACGCTGTTCTGGACGTCAACATCGAGGGTGAGTCCCAGCTGTCCATGGTCAAGGCTGTTGACCAGAACCCGCTGACCCTCGACATCGACCACGCTGACCTGCTCGCCATTCACCGTGACGAGAAGGTTGAGGTTGAGGTTCCGGTCGTTCCGACTGGCGAGCTCGCTCCGGGCGCCCTGCTCATGCAGGATGCCGAGACCATTCTGGTCAACGCACCGGTTCTGGCTATTCCGGAAGAGATCGAGGTCTCCGTCGAGGGTGCAGAGGTCGGCACCATGGTTCACGCCGGCGACGTTACCCTGCCGGAGGGCCTGGTCCTCACCGACGACGCTGACCTGCTCATCTTCAACATTGTCGAGCCGGAGGAAGAGCCGGCTGGTGACGTCGATGCCGACATCGAGGGCATGGGCAAGGCTGAGACCCCGGATGAGCCGGCTGAGGAAGAGGCTGAGTAATTCAAACGCTGAATGGCTCTATCTGACTGAACCAGTACAGGCTTTCACGTTTAGCTAAAAAGGGACGGACACTCTGGTCCGTCCCTTTTTTGTTCTTGAAACTCCCCGAAGCCAACAGACCGCGCACCGTGTGCCAAGATTGAATTCATGAACGCCTCCACCACACCTCTGCTTGTCGTGGGGCTCGGCAACCCTGGGCCCAAATATGAACTCACCCGCCATAACGTCGGGCATCTGGTGCTAGATGAACTAGCGAGCCGCACTTCTCCGATGCCTTCGTCGTTTAGCGTGCATAAGAAGTCCAACGCTGAGATTGTGCAGACTCGGTTTAAGACCTCCGATGGCGGCGAGCGACAGGTGATTCTGGCTAAGCCCCGGACCTACATGAATCTGTCGGGTGGTCCGATTGCGGCGCTGGCCAAGTTCTTCAACGTCGCGCCTACCGACGTCGTGGTAGTCCACGATGAGCTGGACCTGGACCCGGGCGTGGTACGGCTTAAGCGCGGCGGGGGCGAGAATGGCCACAATGGCCTGCGCTCGACCACGAAGTCGTTGGGCACGAAGGACTACATGCGGGTGCGTATTGGCATTGGCCGTCCTCCGGGCCGCCAAGATCCGGCGGACTACGTGCTGCGTAATTTCAATGCTAAGGAACGCGAGGAGCTCGCTTTCACTCTGCCCACTGCTGCGGAGGCGGTGGAGCTAATCGCCAGCCACGGGCTGGAGATTGCGCAGAACCAGATTCACGGGCGGTAGCAGTAGCGGGAAGGGGGCTATTTTCACGTTCCCGGGAGCTTCAGTCTTTACAGCTCGTCGGTGTTCGTGCTGCTCGGCGTTTTCGTCGGCGTTTTCGCTCTGTCCACCGAGCGCCTGGCGGTGGGATTCGGGAAGCTGCGGCAGGGCGCCCGTGAGGGCATCGACCAGGTGATGAGGATCAGGCGCCCGAGGAGCTCCCCGTCCGGCACGCCCACGACTCGGCGTAGCGGCCGCCCTTCGCCAGCAATTCATCGTGCGTGCCCCGTTCTGCGACCGTCCCGTCCTCCGAAAGCACGACGATGAGGTCGGCATCGCGAACGGTGTGCAGGCGATGGGCGACGACAATCACGGTGCGATCGCCGCGCAACGCCTCCATCGTGCCGACGATCGCCCGCTCAGTGGCCGCATCCAGCGAGGACGTCGGCTCGTCGAGAAGCACCACCGGGGAATCCTTCAGAAGCGCCCGGGCGATGGCGAGGCGCTGCCGCTCGCCTCCCGACAGCAGCGTCCCCTCCTCCCCCACCGGGGTATCCCACCCGGAAGGCAGCAGCTCCACGATGCGGTCCACCCCGGAACGCCGGGCGGCCTCGCGCAAGCGATCCCCGTCACCGGGCTCGGAACCGAATCCGGGATCGGCGAAGACCACGTTGTCCCGCACGGACGAGTCGAAAAGGAACGTCTCTTGGAACACCGGGGTCACCAGCGAGTTCACGCCGTCGGTGCCAATCCGAGGCAAGGGTACCCCGCCGATGAGGACCTCCCCCGAGTCCGGATCATGAAAACGCGACAGCAGCCGCATGACCGTCGTCTTGCCCGCCCCCGACGGTCCCACTACGGCAACCAGCGCTCCCTGAGGTGCACGGAAGCTGACGCCGTCGAGAACCTTCTTATCCCCGTACCCGAAGCTCACGTCGCGGAACTCCACGTCATGCCCGTCGGGCAGCTCCGGTGCGGCAGGTTCGGGAAGGGCGGGGATTGCCCGCAGGTCACGCAACGCAGCCAACGTGTTGCGGCCCGCACCGAAACCGCCGGACAACGCTCCCGCCGTGGTGATCGGTCCGGTGAACTGGACGACCACGATGAGCATCGGCGCCAAATGCGCCGGCGCCATCCCGCCCGTCGCGGCGACTGCCACGGCGACTATCACCGCCGCCGTGAACACCGCATGGACGACCGAACCCAGTCGTCCGATGGCCGCCCCCTGCGTCGACGTCGCCTTCGCGAACGCATCGTGTTGGGCCCGGATTGCCTCATCCACCATCGCGTCCGCCGCCGAACCGTCGCCCGCGGCGCGAATCGCCTGCTGGCAGCGGGTGAACTCGATCAGCCTGCCGGAGACGGCAGCGACGGCGTCAGCATGCGCTTCGTCCGACTCCCCGCCGACCCGACCAATGGCCCGGTAGGCGAAGAAGATCACCGGCGCCGACGCGACGAGAACCAAACCGACGCGCCAATCCACCGCCAGAATTCCGAAGGCGATGACGGTCGGCGCAACCGCCGCGGCGATGACAGGCCGCAGGATCACGTGCGGCACGGACGCCGCGAACGCGATACCCGACGATGCCATCTCCGAAAAGCGGCCGGCCGTGGACTTGGTGACGTACCCGAGTGGCAACGTCAGCACGCGTTCGCCCAGGGAACGCAGCAGGGACGACAGCACCGCTGCGGAATTCGCCCTGCCGACCGTCCCCGCGGCGAGAGACAGCACCGCATGGGCGGCCGCGAGGCCGGCGATGACGCCGGTGAAACGCCACGCCGTCGCATCATCTCCCTCGGCCAGAGCCGACAGCAGCGGCAGCAGCGCGACGAACGCCGCTCCGTGAGCCAGCGCGGCAAGCGCGGCCAACGCAATGAGCCACGCCAGCGTCATTCTCGAGCGCCGATCCGTCATCGACCACAAGTCCCGAATCATCGGTTCCCCGCCTTTTCATCGTCTAATTCAGTGCCCCGCGGGGCGGATGGTTCGTCGTCGAGCGCGAACGCGCGCCACAAATCCCGGTAGCGGCCACCGCGCGCAAGCAACTCGTCGTGGGTACCCGCCTCCGCGACCGCTCCCCCGTCGAGAACGAGGATGCGGTCGGCGTTGCGGATCGTGCTCAACCTGTGCGCGATCACAATCACCGTCCGTGAACGGGCCAAACGCTCGATTGCGGACTGGATGAGGGCCTCGGAAGCCGGATCCGCGTAAGCGGTTGCCTCGTCGAAGATGAGCACCGGCGCGTCCGTGACGATCGACCTCGCGATGGCCACGCGCTGCGCCTCACCACCGGAAAAGGTCACGTCGACGTTGACCACCGAATCCAGGCCCTTCGGCAGCGCCGCGATGACCGCATCGAGGTTCGCGAGCTTCGCGGCCGCCATGATTTCGCCGTCGGTGGCGTCTCTCCTGGCCAGCCGGATGTTCTCCCGCAACGGCAGCGTGAGCAACTGCGGATCTTGGAACACCACCGACACCGAGCGGTGCACGTCACGCACGGCGATGTCGCGAAGATCGGCGCCGCCCAGCAGCACCGAGCCTTCAACGGGGTCGTAGAAACGCGCCAACAGCCGGGCGACGGTGGACTTTCCGGAACCGGAGGACCCCACCAGCGCAGTGAGGGTCCCCGGTTCGAACGTCGCGGACATCCCGTCGAGGACCCGCGGCCCATCGCCGTAGGAGAAGACCAGGTTCCGGGCCTCGAGCGCGCCTCCGCGCGCGGGCACCGGATCGGCGGGCTCGACGATCGGCGGCGTGCCCAGCACCTCCGCGATGGACTTCAGGGCAGCGATCCCCGCGATGATGGGTTCGGAGTTCATGGCCACCCGCACGATCGCCGCGGAGAGTCCAAGGCCGAGAACCAGCCCGGCGACGAGCCCCTCCGGTAGGCCGCCCGCGGCGTCCCTCAGAGCGAGGCCGGCCCCGCACACCACTGCGAGGACTGTGATCGGGGACGTCACCACGTCGATGACCCCGAGATAGATGTTCGACTGCCGGGACCAGGCAGACCACGCACGGACGAACGACAGCGCCGCGGCATCGTAGCGACCCGCGCCCTGGTTGGCGCGTCCGAAGGACTTCATCACTGAGATACCTCGCACCAACTCGATGACCGCGGCCGTCACTCCTTCGGAGGCTCGCTCGTAGTCGCGCTGAAGACCGGCTCCGCGCGAAATCATCACGCCCATCAGGGCGAAGGTGACCAGCACCGGGACGACCGCCACCGCCGCAATCCGCCAATCCACCGCAACGAGCGCGATGAGGGAAAGCATGGGAACCAGCACCGCCACCACGGTCTCACCGACGGTGTGGCCCATGAGCTGGTGGATAGCCGCGACGTCCTTCTCAACCGACCCGATGATTCCCGACGAGCGCCGGGCGTCCAGCCAGCCCAGCGGCAACTTCCGGATTTGGGCGACCAGCCGGCGCCGAAGGTGGAGCTGCAGGTCGTTATCCGCCCGGTGCGAGAGCATGCCGGCGGCGCCGTCCGCGGCCATGCGCACCGTTGCGGCGACGACGATGATAGCCACGGCCAACCACGTCCGATGCTCCGGGGCCTCCGGGTACGTCATCGCGATGTCGATGATGCCGACCAGAGAAGCGACGGTAGCCACCGACGACAGGACGGATAACGCGACCACCGCACGCATCCGTGTCCGGATCGGGGCGAGCAGTGACCACGGGCCTACAGTCCCGTCCACGGCGCTCACTTGCCCGCCTCCCCGATTGCGCTTTTCTTCGTGAGAGTACAGAAGTACACCATGCCGGCGTGTGAGGCTCCGCCCAGCTTCAGCCCGTTGGCTTCGGCGAGGTCCTCGAGCTCGCTGTCCCGGAACACCCGGTGGCCCATCTTCGCCATGATGGCCATGTCGACCCGCTCGTTCACGTCGGGATCCTCGGCGAACGTCTGCACGTAAGCGATGCCGTCGTCGGCGAGCAGCCCGGCGACCCTGCCGAGCGCGGCACCCGCATCCTTCATTTGGTGGAGCGCGCCGCACACCCAGATTTCATCGGCCCCGCCGGTCTCTCCCGCGAGCGGCGCGAGGACGTCGGCGACGTGGAATTCCGTCCGGGCCCCGAGCCCTTCGACGGCGGCGCGTTCGCGGGCGATGCGGATCGCATTGGGCGACAGGTCGTAGCCGACGATGTTCGCCCTGCGATAGCGAGGCTCGGCGGCGAGCATGCGGGAGAGCCACCCGGTTCCGCAACCGAGGTCGAGAACCCGGGCCGGCGCATCCGGCCCGGGATCCAGCGCACGGAGCTGCCGATACACGGCGGCGGCGTCCATCGGTTCACGCGCATAGCGGCTGAGGAACCTCGGCTGGACCTTGTCCTCGTAGGCCACGAGGAGTCTGCGGTTGTTCTGGACGATCTGGGCAATCGACTTCATCTGGTTCTGCCTCCGGGTGTGTGGGCCGCGTCCACGCGGCGGTTTCGGGTTAGGTGCTCGGGTTCGCGGGCCGTCGTCGGCGGCGCCGCGCCCGTGGACGTGCCCGTCATGCAGACTCCCCCGGCCTCGTTTTCACGGCGATGCCCCACGCCGCGAGCACGGCGATGCCTAAGAACCAGGCCGCGCAGACCACCAGACCCGCAGCCCCGGTGCCGTTGACGGCCTCGCCGGCCGCGGATACGGGGGTGTGCCCGGCGATTCCGCGCAGGAGAGGACGGAAGTGGTCGGCGGGCATGAGCACCGTGTTGACGAACATCGCAACGATGATTAACGGGATGAGGGCCACGGAACCCTGGGGGCTGGTGATGGAGAACGCGATGTACGTGCCGGTGCATGCGGCCGCCGCGGCAACCATCGTGCCGGTCACCGCGATCCTCCACCACCAGGACACCTCCGGGGGGCCGTCGGAAAGCAAGGCGGCCACCGCCGCAACAACGACCGTCATCGCCATGATCCGGATGAACTCGGCAATAATCCGTGCGGCCGGCACGGCCGCGTACGGTGACGGCATGGTGATTAACCGCTCGTGGAAGCCATTGCTGCGTTCAACGAACACGGTGGACGATCCCGTGATGGCCAGGATGAACGCCCACGCCGTCACGACCAGGATGACCGCGTTCCGGAGTTCGAACTCTCCGGTGAGCTGCCTGACCAGGCCACCGAACATGCGGTTGACGATGAACAGGTACACGAGCGGAGCAATGAACGTCATGAACCAGAAGTCGGGGCGCCGCAGCCAAATGTGGGCGATGCGCCGCAAATGCACGAAGATGGCGTCGATCATGATTCGCTCCTCGAAGTGAACCGGCGGATGAACAGGACGATTCCGGCGACCACCGCGACACCGAGCCACAGGGCTGCCTCTTCCCCGGCGCTATCCGGGAAGGCGTCCGGGGACGCTGCCCTGATCACCTCGATCATCGGCGAAAACGGCATGTGACGTACGACGTCGCGAAGGGAGCCGTCCAAAGCGGTCGCCGGAATGAACGCGGTGGAGAACATAAGCAGCAGCATTTCCAGCGCCTGGATCGATGAGGCCGTCGACACCGGGGCGGGCACCATCAGGATCACCCCGTCCGTGACCAGGGACAGAACCGCTGCGGCGAGCAGTGACCACAGGACAGTCCACGCGACGTCACCGACAGCCATGTCGAGGCCACAGGCCCACGCGACGACCAGCAGCGCCGCGATCGACGCGGACATCCGCAGCAAATCGGTGGCGAGCCTGCCGGCGACATAGCCGCCTGTGGCCCCGGGCAACACGCGCACGCGGTCAACAAGCCCGGATTCGACGTCCTGTCCCACCGCCATCGCCGACGCCGCGGCGGTGAACATCGCCGCCTGGAACAGGCAGCCGCCGAGCACGAAACGCAGGTACCCGAAGCCGGATTGCCCCGCCGAGTACCCAAACACCGCGTACAGGCACAGCAGGAAGAGGGGCGGAACTACGAACATGGAGATCAGCGACGCGGTGTTGCGTCGCAACAGCAGCAGATCCCGATGGAGAAACGCCGCGACCGACGTCGCACTCATCGCGCCGCACCCCCTGCGTTCATCGATATGAACACCTCGTTGAGGGTGGGCGGCGACACGCTCAGCGAATCCGGCAACGCTTCCGAGGCCTCCATCGCCCGCGCCACCGCCTCGAGGATCCGCGGTCCGGGGTCGACGTCGAGGGACACCGACTTCCCCGCGACGCGGGCGCGGTCCAGGCACGTTCCCCCGAGGCAGCGGGCGAACGCCTCCGCCCCGGCGGCGGTGGCGAAGGACACGCGGAGCACGTGCGACCCGAAGTCGCGGCGCAATTCCTCCGGCGTTCCGCTGGCGACGATGCGGCGGTCCTTGAGCAGATGGACGTGGTCTGCCAGCGCCTCCGCCTCTTCCAGGTACTGGGTGGTCAGCACCAGGGTCATTCCGTCGTCCCGCAGCTGCCGGATGAAGCCCCACAGCTCTTCGCGGCTGACCGGGTCCAACCCCGTCGTGGGTTCGTCGAGGAACAGCAGCCTGGGCACGACGCACAGCGACGCGGCGATGTCGAGGCGCCGCCGCATGCCACCCGAATAGGCCGACACCAACGTCGAGGCACTGTCTGCGAGCGAGAATTGCGCGAGTAGTTCCGTCGCGCGGGCGGCCGCGTCGGCGCGGTCGAGTCCGCGCAGCCGCCCGAAGAACTCCAGGTTCTCCCGGCCGGTGAGGTTCTCGTCGATCGCCGCGAATTGGCCGGTGGTGGCAATGTCGGCGCGCACGCCCACAGGATCCTCTTTCACATCGCGCGAGAAGATGCTCACCTCGCCGGAGTCTGCGGTGATGAGCGTCGACAGGATTCGGATGAGAGTGGTCTTGCCTGCGCCGTTGTGGCCGAGGAACGACACAATCGCCCCGGCGGGCACGGTGAAACTCACGCCGTCGAGCACATGCTTGCGCATCCGGGCACCGCGCTTTCCCTTACGCCCGCCGTCCGGCGGGGCACCTGCACCGCCTTCGGGCGCGGTGCCCGCTTTGCCCGCAATCGGGTAGCTCTTCGTGAGGTTGCGGACGACGATCGCCGCACCTCGTTCAGCTTTCTCCGTCATCGTTTCCCCTTTTCTTTGGTATCGCAGTGGGCCGCTGTCGGCAGCGGCCCCGTGGTCGGGTTGTCATGCGGCACCTCGATATGGATGCCCGCATCGCGGGCGAAGGCGAGGACCGGTTCGAGGAGCCGGGGGTGGCCGACGAGATCCCGGCACCCCGGCGTGACCGGCTTCCCCGCCACCGCCACAACGGTGGCGGCAGCAATCGCCGCGGTCATTTTGTAGGAACCTGGGCCGGTCGCCCGGACGACGGTCGTCTCGGCCGACGGCCCCGCATCGCCCGCGCCGGCGGACGACAGTGCGGCGACCAGCTCGGCGGGTTGCGGAGTGCCCTTCGCCCGCGCCTTCCGCGATGTCACGGCCGCCCCGAGACGGGCGAGCAGACCGGAGACAACGGGCATCGCGTACAGTCTCGACGTGCAGATCTTCTCCACCAACGCATCGGGGAGGGCATCGAAGGCGACGTGGTAGGAATATCCACGGATCGAAGGGCACACCTCGCGTACGACGTCGACGTCCGGGCATTCGTAGCCGATTCCGCTTTGCGACGACACCGGGTTGCGCCGCACTTCGACAATGGCGCCGCCGAGCATCGCGCGGTATCCGCCGCGAATGGTCCGGAACATCGACTCGACCGACGCGGCCCCGGATTCCTGGTCGGCGCCGATTCTCAGATCGACCCGCACATCGCGGACCTCTTCGACCCCCGCAGCGCGGGCCCCGAGAATCAACAGTGCCGTCGACAAGCCCGGGCACAGGCCGAACCCGGTGAGCACGGGAACCCCCTCCCGCCGGGCATCCCCGTCGAGGGCCATGATTGCGCGGCGGGCGTCGATCGAATCGTTGACGTCGATGTATCCGGTGCCTGAGTCAATGCAAGCACGGGCGAGTGAGTCTGCGTGCACCTCGAACGGGCCGGTGCAGTTGACCACCCAATCGTGTTTGCGGAATACCCTGCAGATCTCGTTGTGGCCGGCGGCGATCCTCAGCGGGAAGTGCCGCCCCGGGCCATCGTCCGGTTTCTTTCGGGAAGTGTAGGCCAGCTCGATCCCGTCGACGGCGCCGAGCATCCCCCGGACGAGCCGTCCGGTGACGCCGGTACCTCCGGCCACCAGCACTTTCACAGGTTCGCCCGCGTCGCGGTCCCGTGCTTCCCCGCCGTTTCGTCGATCAGTCACTTTCCATCTCGTTTCCCCGGTCCCGCGACCGGTCGATTCCATCGGACGACGGGTCCACTGCCCTGTCGTCCGTTTCCGGCGCCCGGCGCCGGTGTTCGATGTACTCCCCGATGAGAGCCCCAGTCAGCGCGGCATCCTCTCCGAGGACGAACGAATAGTGGTTTCCCGCGACGCCGGCGACGCAGAGGTCATCGACGAGGTGGTCCCGCCACTGGTCGTGGTTGTGAGCCTCGCCGTCATCGGGGAAAACGAACAGCGCCTCCCTCACCCGCCCCTCGGGCCGGTACCGAGTGCGGGCATCGATGAGCGAGCGCAGCGAGTTGAACTCCGTCGCTGTCACCCGGTCGCCGGAAAGCCCAAGGTCCTCCAGGAGCGTCGGTGCGACCGCTGCGGCCAGGGCACGCAGGCGGGCCCCTCGTTCCTCATCGGTCTCGTCGACCCCGCCGAACTCCGCCCAGAGGCGGGCAACCGGCGTTCCGTGCGGGAGATCGGCGATCGAGGGCATCACCCGGGACAGCAGCCCCTTTTCGGATTCCGCGTCGAAATCCCCGACGTCGACCGCGATCCCCGGAGCCAGGCTGTCGAGAAACACCAGCGCAGGATCGAGATCGGCCAAACGGAGCGCCATCTCGGCCGCGATGGTGCCGCCGAGGCTCCATCCAACGATCGCAGGGGCGGCACCGTCGACGAGCACCTCGCGGACCCGGCCCGAGTAGTGGGCCGCGATATCGCCGATGCCGATAGCGTGGGGGAATGGTCTCTCGAACTCCGCGAAGCCGACACCCCACACCTGCCCGCCACCGGGGATCGCGAGTGCCAGGTCTCGGTAGATGTCGACGGTGCCGAATCCGCCGTGGACGAGGAAGATCGGGCGCGCCTCATCACCGCTGCGCAATAGAACCAGCGAACGGTCCGTGGCCGACGCGCCGGGGTCATCCGCGTCCCGCCGGTCGGTCGGCGTGGCCGTCGACTGGCCGACGAGCTCTGCCACGCCACGTGGCGTCGGCTTGGCCAGCGCTTCCGCGAGCGGCACCGACGCCCCGGTGATGTCCTGGATCCGCTGCATCAGTTTCACGAATCCCAGGGAGTCGTAGCCGAGGAGGAACAGGTTGTCGTCCGCGCCGGCTTCGGCGCCGCCGAGGTCGGCCCGGACTATCCCAGTGATGACCGTCAGGTATCCGCGAACTCGGCCCATCAGGTCCCCGGATGCGATCCTCGAGATCGCGCCCGCCCTGTCGCGCTCTGCCGATAACACGCCCGCGACGCCGTCGTCGATCACCCCACCGCCGGAAGAAGTGCCCCCGACCGCCAGGCGCAGGTGCCGAACCTGGCCGACGCTCAGCGGCGCCGCTTCGGAGCAGCCCCCGGCGAAGCCCGACACCGACCTGATGTAATGGTCGAAGATGTCCTCCACCAGTTCCGGTTTCAGGATCTGCTCGACGAAATCCCAGGCGACGTTGATACGCCCGTCGACCTCCATCACCTGGTTGTCCAACAGCACCTGCGGAGTCTGGGAGATGGCGTAATCGACGTCTCCCAGGACGTGGGCATCCTTGCCCGAGCCATCGCCTGCCGCGGCCCCCTCGCCGAACAGCAACGAGGTGTACACGAACGGCGCTATGGCCTGTCCGACGGGCAGACCCCGGTGGCGCGCGATGGTGCCGAGCAACGACACCCCGGAGTACCCGGCCGCCATGTGCCCGAGCAGCCGGTTGCGCAGTTCCGCCGTCCACCAACGGAGATCATGGTCGGCGGCCGCTTTTACAGGCATCAGAATGACGCCGGTGAAATCACCGAAGACGCCGGCGACGTCGGCGATTTCGGAATCACGGTTGTACGTGGTGATGTTGATGCCGACCGAATCCCCCTTCGACCACAGCGACAGGCTCGTCGCATAGCAGGCGAGAAGCAGTGCGGACACGCTGCCGTCGGCGGCGCTGGCCCTTTCCCGCAACAGTGCGGTTTCCTCAGCGGTGAACGTGTACGACAGGCGACGCATCCGCGGCACATCCACGTCCGCGGCCGCACCGCTTGATGGAAGGGTGTTGCCGGGCGGGAATTCCTCGACCACCGTCCGAGTCAACGTCTCTTCGCCCCGCCCGACCGCCGAAGCTTCCCGACGCTTCATCTCCAAGACGTACGTGCGGTAGTCGCCAGTGACGGGCGGAAGCTCCGTTCCTCGGTACAGCTTGTCCAGGTCGTCGATGAAAATCCGCTGGCTCGCCCCGTCTCCGATGATCATGTCCACGCTGAAGAACAGGCGGTGCCGCCCGTCCGGGAGCGCGAACGCCGACAGATGGAACAAGGGCCAGCTGCCCAGATCGAATACCTGGTGGCTCAGCTCATCGCGCTTGCGCCGCACCGCCTCGACCACGGTCGCCTCATCGGCGGTCCGGTAGTCGGCGACATCAATACGGTAGCGCGGAACCTCCGGCAGGATCCGCTGCGTGGCTTGTGCGGTGAACACGACGCGCAGCATCGGATGCCTGCGGATTAGCTTGTCGAGGGCGTCTTCCAGGCGATCGATGTCGGTACCGGGTTCGGTGACGGATTCGATGTAGTAGTGCTCGGTGACGCCGCCCAGCTCGAACCCAGAGTTCCGGCCAACGTAGTAGGCCTTCTGCATGTCAGTCAAGGGGAACGGCGCGTGGGGGTCATCCCCGAATTGTTCCACCGGATCCTTTCCGTGGGCACTCGCGGGGCATTCTCGGGCGCCTCCTGCGGCTGAACCGGCACCGACGGCACAATCGGGGGAAGGCACTGCCTCGGAGACGGCTTCAGACTCGGCCCCGGACTCCCGCATGGCATCTGAGACAAGGCCGGCGATGTGCGCGATGGTCGGGTCTTCGATGACGTCGCGGAAACGGAGCCGGACTCCCGTCTTCTGCCGGATCGCGCGCATCATAACCTGGAATTGCAGGGAATCGCCGCCGCGGCGGAAGAAGGACTCTCCCGCGCCGCACGCCGGATCCGCGGCACCCGTCGACGGGGCTTCCCCGAGAATCTCGTCGAAGACTCCGGACACCAACTCGATCGCCCCGGGGTCGGCGACGGAACCAGCCGAGCCCACGGCTCCGGCCCCCGCCCCGGCGACCTCGCCATCGGCCGTTGCCCCGCCGCCCGCGGCGCCGACGTGCCTACGAATTTCCTCCTGATCCAGTTTCCCGTTGACGGTAACGGGCAGATGCGCCACCGGCAGCAGGACCGTCGGTACCATGTACGCTGGCAAGCAGCGGGCAAGCTCGGCCCGGACGGCATCCCGCGAGCCGGTCATATCGTCCACCGGAACGTAGAGGCACGCCAGTAGTCCCCGATCGCCCGATTCGACGACGGCCGCCATCGACGCGGTCACCAGGCCGGACCGCTCGAGGACCGATTCGATTTCTCCGAGTTCGACGCGGAAGCCCGCGATTTTCACCTGACGATCGCGGCGGCCGAGAAATTCCACAAAACCCTCCGCGTTGAACATGCCCACGTCTCCGGTCCGGTAGCAGCGACCGATGCCTGGGACATACCCGAAGGCGGCAGCGGTCCGCTCCGGATCGGCCGCATACCCTTGCGCGACGCCGAGGCCGCTGATGTGGATTTCCCCCGGCACCCCGACGGGGCAATGCACCCCGTCGGGCGCGAGCACGTGGATGCCCTGGTTCGCCAGCGGGTACCCGTAGGGAATGCGGTTTTCCAGGCTGTCGCGTTGCAGCGGGTACTGGATGGACCAAATACTTCCTTCGGTCGCACCGCCCAGGCTATTAATCGACGCGTTCGGGAACATGTCCATGGCGCGCGCCGGAAGCCCCGCTGCGATGCGATCGCCGCTGAGCAATACGGTGCGCACATCCGGGAACACGTCGTCGTCCGTCGCCCGGACCAGGGCGAGCTCCAACAGGGCGGGCGCGGAGTTCCACAGCGTGACCCGCTCTTCCCGCAAGACGTCGAGGATTTCATCGGCGTTGCGTTCGTCTCCGACCATCGTCACCGTCGCGCCTGCCGCGAACGCACCGAACACGTCGTAGACCGACAGGTCGAATCCCAGCGACGACAATCCGATGATGCAATCAGCGGAGGTGACCCCATACCGCCGGTTCACGTCGAGGATGGTGTTGACACAGTTGCGATGACTGATCCGCACACCCTTTGGCCGGCCCGTGGTCCCCGAGGTGAAGATGACATAGGCAAGGTCGTCAGGGGCAGTGCCGGGCGAAGAGTGCGCACCCGCGCTGCCCGCGCGGTCGCAGACTTCCGCGGCTGCGGGCTTGCCGACGCCCTCTACTCCGCTTTGGTCCAGTTCATCGATCACGCCGGTGTCCAGAATCGGGCCCGCCGCACCTGAGGCTTCCACTACGTATTCTTGTCGCTGGGCCGGCATGCCCGCGTCGACAGGCACGAATGCGGCTCCCGCACGCAATGCGCCGACCATGTTGACGATGTCGTCGGGATGCTTGGTGTAGCGCACGATCACCGCATCCCCCGCCCCGACGCCGGAATCCGAGAGTTGGCGGGCGATGCGTCCGGCCCTGGCCCAGACCTCGGCGTAGGTGTACGAGATGCCCCGGGCGGCTAGGCGCACGGCCGGCGCATCCGGAGTCGCCGCGCATGCGGCTTCGACAAGCGAAACCAGGGTGTCATTGTGGATCGGGCCCGCAGCATCGTTGTAGCGGGCGACGGCCCTCTCCGTCTCCGCATGACGGATGGGCAGAGCCTCTCCCCCCTCCGCCACCACGTCCAGGGCCTCCGCAACGGCTCCGAACATCGCATCTACCGCAGGGAAGTAATCGTCGACCACGTCCCACGACAACGCCATCCCGCCCGATGCCGGCATCACCTGGATGTCGAGGCACACCTGCGCGGTTTGCGTGTAGACGCGTTCGATGACCGGGCTGCGCCCGCTTCCCCGCTCGCCGCCGAGGTAGCTGGTGAACACCACCGGAGCGGTGGCCTGGGACTGATTGGCCGCGTCCCGGAGGAATCGCTGTAGCACCTCCACACCGGAAACGCAGCGGTGGGACAGCCCTTCGCGGATGTCCAGGTCGATTGCCTCCGCCAACCCGTCGATGGTCGCGGCTCTCCCGGCGTCGACGCCGACAAGCATCGATGAAGTGAAATCTCCCATCACCCTCGTGCCCGCGGCGAGGCCGCTGCGTTCGCTGACAGTCACGTTGACCGTCAACGCGGATTCGGGCAGCCACCTGCAGACGACGGCGGCGTTGACGGCCATCACCAGCGACGACAGGGTAACTCCAATGCGGCGGGCACGTTCGCTGAGCTTGGCGGTGACCTCCGCGTCGAGCACCGTGCCCAAGCGCCGGGTCGACCAATCGTCGCCACCCCCCACGGCCGCCGGGAACTCCGGACGCCGCGGCAGATCTGCGGCCTTCTTCTCCCAGTAGGCGAGGTCCTCGGCCCGTTTCCCGTCGCGCCGGCGCGCAGAGATTGCCGCCAGGGCATCCCCATATCTGGAAGCCGGAGCCGGCGGCTCCCCGGCCAGCAGGGATTCGAGCTCGTCGAAGAACAGGTACACCGAACCCGCATCCATGACGATCATGTTGAAGTAGATGAACATCCTGCACCCGCCCGCATCTGCGAGCAGCCTCGCGGCGACCATGGGGCCGTCCTCGTTCGACGATCGCGCCGCGGTTCGCATGTCCCGACGGATCTCCCCCACCGCCGCGTCGATATCGTCGCCGGACCCGACTACCTCGACGGTGGCGAGGCACACGCCGGTCGGGCTCAAGACCCCGGCATCGACGTCGAGCCGATGGAACAGCACGTCGTGACGCCCGAAGACCGCCCGCACGGCCTCCTCCACCTGCGGCAACGAATAGTCGTGCCGGGATTCCGCGTAGATGTACGTCGCTTGGCCACCAAGCTCGATGTCCTCGTCCGCGCCGAGCAGGTAGGCGGTCTGGATTGGATTGAGCGGGACCGCATCCGCGGGACCAGCCCCATTTTTGCCGGCACAGCCGTCATCCGACTCACCCGTCGCTACAGCGGGATCGGCCCCGGCAGCGGCGCCTGCGGCAGATCCGGCATCAGCGCCACCCCGGGCGGCGTCGATGACGGCCGCCAAATCAGCGACCGTGACCCCGGGGTCCATCGCCGCGTAATCGATGGTGACCCCGTACTCGTCCTCCAGCGCCAGCAGCATCTGGAGGAAAGTCAGGGAGTTCGGGATGTGGTCGCGGAGTTTCACGTCCGCCGAATCCAGGTGCACGCCGATGGCGTCGGCGATGGACTCCGACAGCCGTTCGGGGGCGACTCGAGCCCCGGTGCGGGCTCTTCCCACGGCGGTAGATGCGACGGCCGGCGCGATCGTTTCATTGGTCATCGTCATCGCCTCAGAGCAGAGCCTCGAGCTTGCGGCGGAGCTTCTTGCCGTTCGACGCGACGGGCAGCTCGTCGACCCACAGAACCCTGGAGACGGGCACCCCGGCGACGCGCATCAGCTCGGTCGTCGCGGACCGGGCCACCGCCTGTTCATCGATCGGAGGTTCATCCCCGTCCGATTGCCCGGCACCGGTCGCATCGTCGGCCTTACGATCGGTCGGGGTCCGCCTGGCCAAGAACACGGCGATCTCCTCTTCGCCCGTGGCTGGGTTGCTCCGGCCGAGAACGGCAACATCGCGGTCAAGCACATTCTCCAGCACGGCTTCCAAATCAGCCGAATAGTAATTCCGGCCGTTGACGAAGATGATGTCCTTCTTCCGGCCGAGGACGAACAACTCGCCGTCGCGGAGAATGCCCATGTCCCCCGTTGCGAACGCCCCATCATCGGTGAGCTCGTGCTCCACGATCCCCTCTGCTGTGATCGCGGCGCGGGTCATCGGAGCGCCGGCGATGTGGATTTCACCGACGGTGCCGTCGCCGAGGACCCCGCCCCCGTCATCGCGGATGGTCAAGGAAATCCCCGGGACGGCCTTGCCCAAGGCGACGAACTCAGCTCCGGACTCGCTCTCGATGTCCTCGAAACGCTGCCCCGTGGCGATGCCCGTCCGGTCAAGTCGCACCGTGGACAGACCCGAGTAGATATCCCGGGTCGTGACCAGCAGGCAAGCTTCGGACATTCCGTAGGCGGAGGTCAGGGCATCCTCCCGGAGGCCCATGGCGGACATCGCCGCGAGGAACTTCCGGGCCAATGGAGCGTCGATGGGCTCAGAACCGCTCATCAGCTTCTGGACGTTGGAGAAGTCGTAACCGTGGTCATCCCCGAGGGGCCGGCGCTCGAGATGGCGCAGGAAATGCTTGAACGCGAAGTTCGGGCACACTGTCACCGTCGGCCGGTGCCTGGTCACGGCCTCGAACCACCTCGGGGGATCGGCGACCACCTCGGAAACCGGCAGCAACACCTGGTCGTACCCACGAAAAAGGGCGTAGACGTGGAAGCCGATCAGCGAAAGGTTGTGGGTCAAAGGCAGCCACGTGAGCATCTTGTTCTCGTACCGGTGCGCGTGGCGTGGGATCGTCGCGCGCAGACCGTTCAGCACGGACTCGTTGGTTACGATGACGCCCTTTGGCGATCCCGTGGAGCCGGACGAAAACTGGATGAGGGCTTCGCCTGCCGTCCCACCTCGCACCGGGAACGCGGGGACCGCCCCGGCGCCATCCCCGGAATCCACGTCACCCGCCTGAGAGAAGTCCGATTCAGCATCACCCGGCATCGCCGCATCCGGTTCCGCGGCAGCGTCATTGACGATGGACACGTCGAGCAGCCGATCCTCGCCCACGACCACGGCACCGTTTGCGCCGGTGAGCAGCGTGTAACTGCGTTCGTCGACCAGGATCGGGGCCCCGGGCATCATGTCCGAGAGCGTCCGCACCCTGTCGACGTCAACCGGGCCCGACACCGGCGGCGCAAGCGCCGGAACCGCGCCGGCGTAGACGCAGCCCCAGAACGCCCGGATGAGCCCGCGGTTCTCCGAAACCTGGAAGATCACGCGATCGCCGGGGCCGATGCCGGCTTCGGCCAACCGATTCGCAGCCGCCACCGCCTCCGCATGGACCCGGCCATACGGGACGAAGACGTCCCGCCGATTCTCGACGAAGGTGATCCCCTTTTTCGTCTCATCGGCCTTGTCCCGAAGCACGTCGCTGATGGTCCGGATCGTGTTCATTGGTACCTCTTTCGGTTGTCGGCGCCATGCCGGTGCCAGGCGGACCGGGCCCGCATGGCGTGACCCGGAGGATGTGTCTGAAGGGTTGAAAGGGTGAAGCAACTGGGTGGGGCGCGTCTCCGCACAAGCTCAGAAACGCTCGCGGGCCCGGGACCCGCCGGTTCCAGGCGCCCGTCAAGTCACTGCGGACACCAGGGCGGCGACGAAGACCGCGGCGGACGCTGCGGCCGCGAACCCGTCACGCACTCGCCAGGGGTGATCGGTGCGGAAGGTACGCCGCGGATAGAGGCCGAAGTTGCGCATCGCCAGGGTCAGGGACAGCTTTTCGGCGCAGCGCACGGCGCTGACGAACAACGGGAAAGCGATGCGCGCGGGCGTCGTCGCGCGAATGAAACCGGAGCGGAAAGACTGCTCCGGTCGCATCGAGCGCAATCTAATCGCCCATGTCAGCTGGGGGATTTCACTGCGCAGGAACGCTGCGATGCTCACCCCGGAAATCGCTATGGTGCACCATGTGTAGGGCACCCGGAGGCGTTGCACCATGGCGTCGAAAAGCTCCTCGACGCGCATGCACGCGGAGACCAGGACCGTCCCCGCGAACACGGCCATCAACAGCAGTCCGTGATGGATGCCGTGGCGGACGGCTTCCGACGCATCCCCACCTCCGTAGAACTCGGAGCGCCACCCGAGCAGGCCGAAGAACACCCCGATTAACAGGACAAAAAGGACCTTCCCCGCCGTCGCCCGAACGTCGCGTTCCGCGATCGCAGCGAGTGCGAGGAACGCGACCACCGTCAGGGCGAGAACGGCGTCTCCGCCGGAGAGCAGCCCGGCGACGAGGACGAACATCACCGCCGCGACAATCGTGATGGCGTTCAACCCCGCGCGCCTTCTAGCGGCGGATTCATTGGTCCAGGGGCTTTCGTCCAAGGACGTCCGTGCACCGGCCGCGGGCAGTGGGCGATCCCGCCGGGACGACTCCGGGGAAGCCGGCAGGTCGGCTGCGGGACCGGACCAGACGACCTTCCCTTCGGCGACGATGCTCGCCCTATCTGCCCACGTTCGCGCGACACGGCGGTCGTGGCACGTGAACACAACGGTTCCGCCGGCCCCGGCGTATTCCGCTAGCGCATCCAGTACGATGCGCGAGCTCGGCGAATCCAGGTGCGCCAACGGCTCGTCGAGAAGCAGCAAACGGCGATTGGCCGCCACCGCCAGGAAGATGCCCAACCGTCTTTTCTGTCCGCCCGACAGGACGAACGGCGAGACGGGGTCAAGTGCCCTGGGGCACAGGGCTTCCCGCAGTTTCCGCAGCTCATCGGCGCCGAGTGGTCCGTGCGGGTCCGTGCCGGCCAGCGCGGAGTCGATTTCCGCGGCGACGGTCGCGCGGGTGAACTGGTGCTCGGGGTTCTGGAACGCCCACGACGCGAAGGCGTCGGGGACGCGCCGGGCGGACGCGCCGTCGATCCGGAAGTTCGCTCCCGCCTTCATCTGGCCTGACAGCACCGCCAGCAAGGTGGACTTACCGGCTCCGTTGGCGCCGACTAGGGCATGAATCTCGCCCCGTTCCAGTGTCAGATCGGCCCCGTCCAGAATCCTCTCCCCGCCTCGGGCCACGTGGGTTCCGGTCAAGGCCAGCAGTGGAACGGCATCCGCCTCCGATTCCAAATCGGGACGGTCCGGTGCCCCCGTGCCCGGCGTACTGGCGTCCGGCGCTCCGGCGGGCGCGGCCGACGTCGCAATGCCCTTCACCGCGATGCCCTCCGGTGCTCCGTGCGCGGCGACGCTCCCGTCCGCATCGAGGATTGTCACCGTGTCGACCCACCCGTCGAACGGGCGGAGGTCGTGCTCGATGAGCAGGATAACGCGCCCCGGGGACCGCAAATCACGGATGGCGGCGAACAGCGACCGACGACCGTCCTCGTCAACGTGGGCCGCGGGCTCGTCGAAGATCATGACCTCCGGCGCCCTGGCCACAGCACCGGCGATGGCCATCCGCTGGCGTTGCCCACCCGACAAAGCCCACGGATCCTTCTCCGCGAGCTCTGACAGCCCGAGCTCCGATAGGGCCTCGGCTGATTGCTTGGCGACGATGCCGGCTTCCACGAGGGAAAACTCGAGGGCCATCGACACGTCATCGACGACTCGGAGCGTGAGCACCTGCGTCGACGGGTCTTGCCCGACGAAGGTGACCCGGTCCCCGTCCACGGGGCGTTCGGTGCCGTCGGCATCGACGATGTGCACGAATCCGGCATGGTCGATGGGGATGTGCGAGGGGATCAGTCCAGCGATGAGGTGGGCCAGGCTCGTCTTTCCGCATCCCACGGGTCCCGTGATGGCGTTGATCGTGCCGAAATCGAAGGAGAGATCCACCATGTCGGGTGCCCATCGCCCATCGGCGTGCCGGACGCCCGCGCCACTAACCCGTAACCGGGCCGGGGCCGTCCCGCGTGTCGCACCGGCGCACGCGGGTGCTCCGCCGGTCACCGGGTGACCCCACGGCTGCGAAGCCCCTTTGCGACGGCAAAGCCCAGGACCAAAAACACCAGGCTCGATGCCAAGGCTACGGCGAAGCTAATCAGGGTCATGGGCGTGGTCGGCGAGTCGACGCCGACTGCGCGCGGGGCCATCGTTCCCATCAGCGCGGAGAACAACATCGCCGACGCCACGAACTGGGGACGCGTCCACCGCCGGTACAGGGTGACCATGAACGGAAGCTCGATGAGCAATCCTTCCATAGTCAGCGCCCCGATTGCGGCGACGCCGAACGGGGTGGTCGCCGCGGACACGACGCCCATGGCAAGGCACGCGATAAGGCTCGCGCCAGGCTTGCGGACGACGATGAGGGGAACAACGCACTGCAGGAACCACAACCCGAGCGTCGCCGCGACGAGATAAACGTGGGCGATGCCGGCGAACACCTGCAGGTAGGTCAGGGGCACGATGATGAGAGACCCCGCGACGCCGATCGCGGCGGCGACGAGCATGTCGCGGGTGGATGGTCGGCCACCAGCTGCGACCGGTGCGACGTGCACCAACCACCCGTCATCCGTCTGCGACGCCACCGCGTCCCCGGCTCCCCCTCCGGAGAGGGGTTCTCCGGTCGATCCACGTTTTCCGTTCATCGTCGCCGCCTCGCTTCCGTTGCCGATTCCCGATCGGGGACACCACCTGAAACAGTATTAGGTTAGGCAATGCTTATCGGCTTACGCCAGGCTCAATTTACTGAAATTACCCCCGCCTCCCCCCGAACGAAAAACCGCCTTCCCAGCGTGCTCACACAGATTCGCCCCGTACTCGAGCGCGTCTTTGCAGGCGAGATTCTCTCCCGCACGCTGGTGCTGGACTCGCTCATCCACTACGAAGGTCCGACAAAACTGGCCGCCGCAGGTCGAGGCCGGGTCCTGAAGTGGATGCGCAACCGCGCCAAGAAGGACCCTGCTGCCCTGGTTGACGCATTTTTCGCCGCCCTTGCCGAGCGAATCGTCACGGTACCCGACACTGCGGCAGCAGAATTGGTCATTCCCCAGCTGGCGGCGAACATCAAAGCGCTTCAAGCACAGCGCGACACGATTGCCGGACAAGTCGAGGAGATGCTTGAATCGTTCCCTCTTGCCCAGGTCTTGATGTCGATGCCCGGCGTAGGCATCAAGACCGCCTCTAACATCGTGTTGCCCATCGGCGATTGCCAGGACTTCGCCGACGCCGCGCACTTGGCCGCTTACGCCGGCATCACACCGACCACCCGGCAGTCGGGTACGTCGGTCCGCGGCGAGTTTCCCACCAGGGCCGGCAATAAACAGTTGAAAAACGCGATGTTTCGATCGGCGTGGATCGCGTCGCACTGCCATCCCGCATCGCGCGACTACTACCTGCGTAAACGGGCTGAAGGACAGAAGCACAATGCCGCGGTGATGTGGCTTGCCCGGAGCCGCTGCAACGACATCTATGCCCTGTTGACTCGGCGTGAGTTCTTCCGAGAAATCCCTGCTAGAACCATCGCCACGGCTGCGTAGACCGCTGCGCTGATCACCGCCGGCCCGCACGATGCGGCCCGGCGATCAGTCATGGCTACACCCCTCCCATACGATGTACGTGAAAGTCCCGCCTGACTATTGACAATCCACATAGGGCCCCACGCGGATTGGAACCGAGTGGCGGCCGGACGCCGCCACCAAGGCGCCGAACAGGGCCACTTCCGCCGAGCCGTATTCGACGATCCCGAAATCACTTTCCCGAATCTTCATCCCCCGCCCGTGCTCGATGTCGCCGGAGGCCCGGAATTGGAGGCCGAAAACCAGATCCTCGTCGCTCAGTTCCGGCAGGATCACAATCCTCACCAACTCGAACGGCTCATACGCGGAATCCAGGTCGTCGTCGATGGACAGAAAAACCTCCCCGTCCCCCTCCCCTGCCCTCCCCATCGCCTCAACCCCCGTGGTTTTGGAGGGGGGGGAAGAGGGCGTTCGAGGGCTCAGCAGCTCAAGCTCAGGTCCGCCGCCTTAGAGCTCGTCGATGTGCTTGCGCTTCGGGTAGACCCGCGGACGAGCGCCTGCGATCTCCTCAGCAATGCGGATGACCTGGTTGGAGTAACCGAACTCGTTGTCGTACCAGACGTAGAGCACCAGGTGCTTACCGTTGGCGATGGTAGCCAGACCATCGACGATGCCAGCATGGGTGGAGCCGACGAAGTCGGTGGAAACCACTTCCGGGGAGTGGATGTAGTCAATCTGCTGGCGCAGAACGGACTTGAGGGAAACCTCACGCAGGTAGTTGTTGACTTCGTCGCGGTCGACCTCAGTGTCGAGGGTCAGGTTCAGCACCGCCATGGAAACGTCCGGGGTGGGAACGCGGATGGCGTTACCGGTCAGCTTGCCCTCGAACTCCGGCAGAGCCTTGGCGACGGCCTTTGCGGCACCAGTCTCAGTGAGAACCATGTTCAGGGTGGCTGCGCGACCACGGCGGGAACCCTTGTGGAAGTTGTCAATCAGGTTCTGGTCATTGGTGAAGGAGTGGACGGTCTCGACGTGACCGAACTCGACACCCCACTTGTCATTGACGACCTTCAGCACCGGGGTGATGCCGTTGGTAGTACACGAAGCTGCCGACAAAATGTTGTCAGATTCCTCGATGATGTTGTGGTTGATTCCGTAGACGATGTTCTTCACATCGCCCTTGCCCGGCGCGGTAAGCAGAACCTTGGAAACACCCTTGGACTGAAGGTGCTGTGACAGTCCCTCGCGGTCACGCCAACGACCGGTGTTGTCGATGACAATCGCATCGTTAATGTCGTAGGCGGTGTAGTCAACAGTTGCCGGGTCATTGGAGTAAATGACCTGAATCGGGGTGCCATTTGCCCAAATAATGTTGTTTTCGCGGTCAACCGAGATGGTGCCGTCGAATGCACCGTGGACGGAGTCACGGCGCAGCAGCGAAGCACGCTTGACAATGTCGTCCTCACCATTCTGGCGAACCACAATAGCGCGCAGGCGCGGGCCGTTGAACAGTGCCTCACGAGCCAGCAGAATGCGAGCCAGCAGACGGCCGATGCGGCCGAAACCGTAGAGGACAATGTCGGTCTTCGGGGTCTGTGTCCCGGCACCGATGACGTCGGCAAGCTCACGCTCGAGGAATGCGCGCAGATCGCCGCCTTCCTCTTCGAAGCTGGTAGCCAGGGCGCCCAGGTCAATGGAGGCGGTGCCGAGATCCATCTTCACCAGTTCCTGCAGAATCGGCAGGGTCTGACTCAGGGGCAGCTCCTGCGAGGTGATGCGACGGGCGTAGCGGTGCGACTTAATGATGCCGGTCTCGGTAACGTTTTCCAGTCGGCGGCCGAAGATTGAAGTCACGACATCATTGTTGCGGCGCAGTTGTCCCAGGAGGGGGATCATCTGCTCTGCAAGGCTGATGCGCTCATTCCAGTCATTGCGCTTGATGGGGGCCGAATCCGACATAAATCCTCCTGGCTTAAATGAGTATGAGTTCCCCCTCAAAATACCCCGCACACGCTATTCACCGGCTATCGCCCTCAACTGGGTACCCCGTATTGTGGCCCAGCTTTCACCCAATCGGGGGAGACACCGGGAGACACCTCAAGGAAGAAAATTGAACCCTACTTACCCGTTAGAATAAGAGCCATGACGGAACCCCTGGATATCCAGCAGCAATCTCCCGCCCAGCCGCCATACCGCCTTGTAGTCACGGATATGGACGGGACTCTACTAAATGAAGACAAGGAAATCCCGGAGTCCTTTTGGCCGGTAGTCACGGAGCTGCTCGACCGCGGTGTCCACTTCGCTCCCGCGTCGGGCCGCCAGTACGCAACTCTGGCCGACCAGTTCGCCCCCATTGCACACCGCATCCCAATCATTGCGGAAAACGGCAACTATGTCGCGGATGCGGGCGAGGTGGTTTCGGTTACCAGTATCGACCACGACATCGTCACTCAGTTGGTACACGCGATCCGCCAGTTCAACGACAACCGTGTGGCGGCGGGCCGTACTCCCCTGTCGGTTATTATCTGCGGCGCTGCCAGCGCATACGTGGAGTTTTTCCCGCCGCATTTCAATATTCCGGAGGAAGTTCAGCAGCTGCAGTTCAACGAGGCCGCCAAGTACTACCTGAAGCTGCAGAAGGTCGATGATGTCATCGCCGCTGCCGCCGAGGACGGCATCGTCAAAATTGCCGCCTTTGATCCTTACTCCGTCGAAGAGGAATCGGCCGATTACCTGCGTTCCCAAAGCTCGCACTTGCGCGCGGTAGTCTCCGGTGCCCACTGGGTCGACCTCATCGATGCCAACACCAACAAGGGCACGGCACTCGCCGCCCTGCAGGAGGCCCTAGGTGTCTCTCCTGCCGAAACTGTCTGCTTCGTTGACTACCTGAATGATCTCGAGCTCATCGACCACGCAGGCCGTTCGTTTGCCATGTCCAACGGTCACCCGGAAATCAAACGCCGCGCCACCGACATCTCACCGTCGAACGCGGAGGAAGGCGTCATCACGACGCTGCGCGAGCTGTTCAACCTCTAACTGCAATTGACCCCTTACCCCACTGGAGCGGTAAGTTAGAAAGGTTGAACCCGATTCCCTTATTCCGATTTTCTTTTTAAGGAAAGCGTAGTTTCCCTGTGACCACTCTCGCCGAAGAAGCCGCACGCCGCCGCACATTCGCCGTCATCGCACACCCGGATGCCGGTAAGTCCACGCTCACCGAGGCGCTGGCGCTACATGCTCATGTCATTAACGAAGCCGGTGCTGTCCACGGCAAGGCCGGCCGCAAGTCGACTGTGTCCGACTGGATGGACATGGAGAAGGATCGCGGCATCTCGATTGCCTCTTCCGCGCTGCAGTTCGAGTACCAGCCAGAGGGGCACGACGGCGAGCCGTACATGATCAATCTCGTCGATACGCCTGGTCACGCTGATTTCTCCGAGGACACCTACCGTGTGCTCACCGCTGTCGACGCCGCTGTCATGCTTGTCGACGGTGCCAAGGGTCTCGAGCCTCAGACGTTGAAGCTGTTCCGGGTTTGTAAGTCCAACGGAATTCCCATCGTCACCGTCATCAACAAGTGGGACCGCCCGGGTAAGGCTCCCCTGGAGTTGATGGATGAGATTGTCGCGGAGATTGGACTGCAACCGACTCCGCTGTACTGGCCAGTTGGTGAGGCCGGCGACTTCCGCGGTCTGCTGGAGCGTGGTGAGGACGGCGAAGCCAAGCAGTTCATCGGCTTCGAGCGCACTGCCGGTGGCGCCACTATTGCCGCTGAGCGTCACCTCACCCCAGATGAGGCCTCCGCAGAGCAGGGCGACGCCTGGGAGACGGCAGCCGAGGAGTCCGAGCTACTTTCCGCCGATAGCGCTGACCACGACCAGGAGATGTACCTCGCTGGCGACACCTCTCCGGTGATTTTCGCCTCCGCCATGCTGAACTGGGGTGTCCACCAGATCCTGGACACTCTCTGCGAGCTGGCTCCGGCACCTGGTGCCCGCGAGTCCGACCCGGCTGCCGTTGCCGCTGCAGCGGCTGGCGGCCAGGGGGCTATCGTCGAAAAGCGCGAACCGACGGATGATTTTTCGGGCGTCGTGTTCAAGGTGCAGGCGGGTATGGATACGCACCACCGCGACAAGCTGGCCTTCATGCGCGTTGTCTCTGGCGAGTTTGACCGCGGCATGCAGGTCACGCATGCGCAGTCGGGACGTACTTTCTCCACAAAGTATGCTTTGACCGTTTTCGGCCGGACACGTTCGACTGTGGAGACGGCTTACCCGGGCGACATTGTCGGCCTGGTCAATGCGGGTTCACTGGCGCCGGGTGACACGATCTACGAGGGCCGCAAGGTTCAATTCAAGCCGATGCCGCAGTTCGCGCCCGAGCACTTCCGCACTCTGCGCGCCAAGAGCCTGGGCAAGTACAAGCAGTTCCGCAAAGCTGTCGATCAGCTCGATGCCGAGGGCGTGGTGCAGATTCTGCGCAACGATACCCGCGGCGATGCCGCCCCGGTGATGGCCGCGGTCGGCCCGATGCAGTTCGAGGTCATGATGGCACGCATGGAAAACGAGTACAACGTCGAGACCATCGCCGAGCCCATCCCCTACTCCGTCGCCCGCCGCACGGACGAAGAGACCGCGCCTGAGCTGGCAAAGCAGCGCGGCGTGGAGATCTTCACGCGTTCCGACGGCGCCCTCATCGCCCTCTTCGGCGACAAGTGGAAGCTGTCCTTCATTGAGAAGGAGCACCCGGAGTTCACGCTCGAGACGCTGGTCGCTGACTAGAGTTTTAAGGAGATTTCACCAACATTGAGCCAAACGGTTGAGCTTCCTCCACAACCAAGTGCATGGCAACTTTTTACTGCCTTCCACTCCCGTGCGCAGAGATGGCCAGGTGCCCTCCGCGCAGCACTCGCGCTATTCCTGCCGGGTGCCGTGGCACTTCTCACCGGACATGGCTCGGAGATGCTCCTTATCGCCGCTGGTGGGTGCGTGGTCATCTATGGCGAAGGCCACCCCTACCGCAGTCGTCTGCGCGTGATGGCCATCGCCGGGCTATGCCTGATCGCCGGAGTTATGTCCGGCAGTTTTGTCGGATCAGTGGTCCACGGTGAGATCGCTTCCGGCGGCAGCAATCTATGGCTGCTGCTCATCGCACTTTTTACCACGGCGTTGGCCACCATCGGCGCTTTTATTCAAAACGCACTGCGCCTGCCACCGCCAGGTTCATTCTTCATTGTGATGGTCTCCGGCGGCACAACAATGGTCGCCCGCCTTGGCTTCAACCCGGTTGAAACCGCCATGTGGGCTACCGTTGGTGTGCTTTCGGCGATAGTCATCGGCATGGCACCGCGGTTGTGGAATCCGCACGGCCCCGAGATGGCGGCCGTCCAATCCCTTGAATCAGCCATCGAGGCGATGGAAAAGTCAGACTCGACATCGTTCGCCGTTCATCACCAGGCGCAAACTGCACTCACCGACGCATGGGAATCGCTTGCCGACGCAGGCATCATCCGTGGCAGCAAAATCGTCAAGCCCTCCCATACGGAACTGGTCAACCGTGTCATTGCTGCTCATCAGCGGCTGATTGCTATCCGCGGCCGCTTGGGCGTGCACGGCAGCGCTGTGGACATCGTGGACACGCCTAACCTTATCGACGAGACACAGACAACCATTCCACTCGCGCGACCAAGCGTGAGTTACCGAATCTTCCGCTCTTTCGATCGCTATTCCCATGCGTCAATGACTGCGGCAAAGGTGGCTATTACTGGCGGCTTAGCTGGTCTCATCAGCGTGCTCGTCGGTCTTGACCGGCCTGACTGGGCGGTGGTCAGCGCATTGATGACTCTACAGTGGGGCCCCGACCGCACCGCCGGTTCGATTCGAGGGATTCACCGCATGGTGGGCTCGATTATCGGAATTTTCCTCTATGCGCTGCTTTTTTCCTTTGGCCTGGACAGCTGGACGCTACTTATCGCGCTTGCAGCCTGCCAATTCGGCGCGGAGATTCTCGTGGTGAAGAACTATGCGCTGACGACGATCGTCACCACTCCGCTGGCGCTGCTGCTGGGCGGAAATGTCGCTGGCGAGCTCGCACCGATTGTGACCGATCGTGTTTTGGAAGTCGGTATCGCCTGCGCGCTGGCTCTCGCTGTCCTGCACTTCTGGCCGACCGAGAGCATTGAGAAGCACTACCTGCGTCATATTCCGCGCTGCTATCGACAGATGGGTGCTCTTCTCGGCGCGCTGCTAACCGGCACTCCGAATCAGGCACTCGATATTCGTCGCGACCTCCAGTACGAGCTGCTCAGCGAGCGCCAGGCCATCTCGTCTTTGGCCACCAACGACCCCAAAATCGCCGCTCCGCACTGGGACGGCCATCGTCGCATTCGCACGGCTGGCTATTTGTTGCTGGACTACTGTCGCACGCATCCGGATATCCGCCCCTCTCACGAGGAGATTTCCAAGCTCGTTGAGGTAGTCCAGGCAGCTAAAGCTGAGGAGCGCTAGTCCTCCGGCAGCGGGGGCTCCTTGCGCAGGTCGCGGGCTGTTGCCCGCCGTACCTCGCGCGGTTCCTCCTCCGAGCCCCGCGAACGGAACTTAGCCGCGATGTCCTTCAGCGAAGACGACAGCGGCGGCAGCTTCTCCAGCGCGTCACGGCCCGCGTCCCACGCGTCGGTAGCAATATTCTCCGCTTTCCGACGGAACTTGCGGACCTTCTCCTCACGCTGCCGCTTAGTCTCTGCCGCGTCATTTTGCCGCTCGCGCTCGCGTTCAAAGGCGGCGACATCGCGGGCCTCCGCGTCGGAAAGCCTCTTCGAAGCGTGTGCCGCGGCGTCCCACGACTCCTCCAGCGATTCCGCGAGGTGCAACATGGCATCGATGCGCTTTTCAACTTCGCGCAACTTCTCGCGGTAGCCCCGCTGAATGTCATAGCGGCGCATGATGCGGCGGGCACGAGTGGCCTCATTGCGCCAGGTGATGATTGCGCCCTCAGAAATCGACTCATCGACGACGAAACGCATCGTCCACGGGTCGACATCAGCGCTGGCCAGATTGTTGCGTACCCGCTCCTCGCGGTCGAGGACGTCCTGCACGAGACTGCGGGCACGCTCTTCGGCTTGATGGGCGCGGTTGGTACGGGAGTTATCTGGTCGGAAGCTCACCTGGACTATCCTACCGCTCGGCTGCTGCCAAAGCCGGTACTTGGTCGGTCGCGGAGCTCTTCTGCTGGTCATTGTCGCTCTGGTGCTCGAGGCGAACCCAGGAGACAAAGCCCCAAATAACGAAGCATCCGTAGAAGAGGTACAGCGCCGCCGACGGGTAGTAGCCACCCTTGAGCAGCAACGGCACTCCCACGGCATCAACGGCAATCCAAATTAGCCAGAATTCGTTCCACCCGCGGGCCATACCCCAGGTCGCCAACATCGAACCGACGAAAATCCAGGCATCGGCCCATGGCCCCCACGAGCCCAGCATCTCAAAGATATTGGCACAAATCACAGTGGCGAAGATAGCCACGGTAATCATCCCAATGCGTTCCGATGCCGTCGCCCACCGAGGCTCAATTGCGACCTCGTCACCGCTCTGATTGCGGCTCTTGACCCAGCTGAACCATCCGTAGAGACTGACGACGATAAACATGACCTGACGCCCCGCCTGGCCATAGAGATCAAGATTTTGCGGCGTGTGGAAAACTCCGCCGAGGAAGACGGTAAACAGCAAGGCATTTCCGATAATGCCGACCGGCCAAGCCCATACCTTCCGTTTCATACCTAGGAAGGCACACGCCAGGCCAAAGAGGTTACCGACAATTTCACGAATCAAGATTGGTGCTCCCGCCACACTGAGCTGTGCAGTGAGGAAACCCACCAAAAAATCCGACACGTATTCCACGAATTATTCAACTCCTTCTCTTTCATCCGGACTATGACCGTCGGTTTCGGATTCCAACCGAAATCTGCTTGTCCCCTACCTGACGACCCTTCTGGCCACAGGTAGGGCGCTCGTGGACTTGTCTGCGTCAGCCGCAGCATCACCACCGGTGAGGAATTTCACCTCGCCCTGAGAATGCGAGTTCAACGTTAGCACTGTCGCCTTGCGCGCATGTGCATTTTATTCAATGAGGTTTCAATATGAGGTTCTAATACAGCCCCGACATAATTACGCATCTACAATGCGTAGTATGAGCCAAAAGCCCCGCCAACCACGTCCTCCCCGCCCCGCCCGCCGCTCCCATCACAAGCGCTCCGCTGGCTGGGTTCCGGACCAGCACGGCGCCTGGTTCATGGTCACCATTCCCCCGCTGACCGCTCTCGCCCTCACCCCCACATGGACAGGCCTTGCCGTCACCGCGACCTGGCTGCTCGGCTACTTCGCATTCTTCGCCGTGAGCGTCTGGCTCCGCTCTCGTCGCCAACGCCGCCACCTCGCACCCGCCGCCACGTACACCGCGCTCACTGCCGTCGCCGGCTGCATCACACTGCTTGCCGACGTTTCCCTCCTCACCTGGGTCGCCCTCATTGCCCCTCTTGCCGCTATCGCTATTTGGGAGACCTACCGCCGCCGACCGCGCTCACTTCTCTCTGGTGTCTCCACCGTTCTGGCCGCTAGCCTCATGGTGCCTATCATCGCCGGACCAACCCCGAAAGCTTGGGCAATTGCGGCTATCTACGCTGGATATTTCGTCGGCACCGTGCCCTATGTAAAAACTATGATTCGCAAGCGCGGCAACCGCCAGTGGCTCATTGGCTCGGTCGCGTATCACGTTCTCATTACCGCCGTGGCCATCATCGGGTGGCTCCTCCTCCACGACCGGAACCTCATCAGCATCGGTGTGCCCATCGTCGCAATTGGGCTTCTCATCAGGTCTTTTACCATGCCAATCTCCGGCGCTCGCCGCGCTCGGCCGTGGACTCCGAAACAGGTCGGAATTCTCGATGCCTTCTTTGGAGTCGCCGTCGTCCTGGCTGCGTGGTAAAAACGACGGCGGGGACATACTTTGGGGATTTTTGGGGAGGGGATGAAGTCTATGGCTTCCACCAAACACGCAGTCAATCACGCAGTTTCCGTCTCAGACTTGGCCGCTAGCCTGAACTCGCGGCAGGCACCACAGTCGGGCTGGCGCAGCTGGGTTCATAAGGCCACCTGGGGCGCAATTTCACCGCGGAAATCATCGTCGGCACGCAAGCAACGCGAGCTGATAGAGCGGGTGCGACAGCCTATCTACGGTGACTACAACATCGCTGTTATCAGCGTGAAGGGCGGCGTTGGCAAGACGTCGACAACCATGTGCCTGGGCGCCACGCTTGCAAGCCTGCGCAGTGACCGAATCGTCGCAATCGACGCGAATCCGGACTTTGGCACCCTCGGTGCACGCGTCACCGCAGCCAATCCCGCATCTATTCGCGATCTGCTCCGAGCCCCGGATACGGACAAATACGCGCAGGTCCGCGCATATACATCACACACGCCGTCACGGCTGGAGGTTGTCGGCAGCGACCAAAATCCGACATCGACGATCGCGCTTTCCGACGGCGAATACTGCGCGGCCCTCGACATCCTTCGACGGCATTACAACGTGAGCCTGACTGACTGCGGTACCGGCCTGACGCAGCCCATCTCCGCTTCGATTCTGTCTGCGGCCAATTGTCTGGTGCTGGTCACCACGCCTGCACTGGACGGCGTGAAAAGCGCCTGGACGACATTGGACTGGCTTTCAGCGCACGGCTTCGAACGGTTGGTTTCTACCACTGTCGTGGTGGTCAACGAGCTAAATAAACAGGGACTGTCCACAGAGACCGTGCACGAGTTATTTGCCCAGCGCTGCCGTGCAGTGCAGGTCATCCCCTACGATCCGCATATCGCGAATGGTGCCAATATCGAGCTGGACAATCTCCAGCCCGCCACCACCCAGAGTTATCTCGAATTGGCGGCCATGATTGCCGATGATTTCGCGCCGACGACTGGCCGCCACAGCTTTGTCTAACGCATAGCCAGCTAACGAAGGTGCTGTCGAATCTCTTCGACATCAACTTCCTGCACGGTAGCGGGCTTAAAGGCGGCGTCGCGGTCCTTATCCACCAACACTGCCCGCACGCCTTCGGCAAAATTGGGGTGCTGACGCATGTAAGCGCCAAGCCTCATTTCCCGGTCTAGCGCCTCCTGCAAGGTGACCTCGTGGGCCGAGTTAGCCGCATAGAGTTCCACGGCCGCTACGAGACTTTCCGGGTTGGCGGGTGCCAGCAGGTCGCGAAAAGTCTCCACTGTTGACGATGCACAGGAGCCCGCCTCAGCGGCTTCGTTGAGAGCTCGCTCAATCTCCGCCCAGGTATCAGCCCCAAAGCAAGCCTCAATGCAGTCGCTCCACTCGGCCAACTGCGGATCCCCGAGCAGATCACGAGCCTCAGCTGAGTCCACATCGAGCGCATACTCCGCGAGCGCCGAATCAATTCCATCGCGGTCCAGAGCCGCAACAAACTCGTCCAGCTGCGCGGATGGCACCGCATGTGTCGCCCATCCAGACCACAGCATGTCCGCCGCAGTTAGGCGGTAACCGGTCAGCCCGGTAAACCTCGCGATTGCCGACGAGGGCCCTCCTAACCGCGTGTTCACATGCTGCGAAAAGTGGGTAATTCCAACGTCGGGAATAAAGCCGATTGCCATTTCTGGCATGGAAGCGCTGGCACGCTCGGTCACGATTCGGTGGGAGCCGTGCATGGAAACACCAAGGCCACCGCCCATAGCGATGCCATCAATAATCGCGATATATGGCTTGGACTGCGCGAATTCCGCAATCATCGCGTTCATCTCGTACTCATCCCGGAAAAACTCCTCCCCCTGCTCCGGAACGCCATCGAGCACAGCCTGCCGAACTGCGCGCACATCACCACCGGCACAAAACGCCTTGGGGTGACCGGATGAAACAACAATGTGGTCCACCGAGTCGTCGTCACGCCATGCGCGGAGCCCCTCGACGACCTCGGTGACCATATCCAAATCGAGCGAATTAAGTGCCTTCGGCCTATTCAGCCGAAGGTGACCAGATCGCCCGTGGACTTCTCGCAGCACCTTCGGCTCATCGACCTCGGTGCGTGCAGTGCCAGAACCGTTATCAGTAGCAGTCATGTCACCCAGTGTGACACAGATAACTAACCAGGGAAAGGTTCTGACAGGAAGGTTCTGACGACCAGAACCTCACTGAGACTAAGGAGCTACTTCTTCTTGCTCTTCTTGTCCTTTTTGTCCTTCTTGTGCTTCTTGCCCTTCTTATCGGACTTGCCTGCGCCCTTTACGCGATCAGCCTCGAGATTGGCGGCAACGTCCGGCACATAGCGGAACTCCGTGCGCGGCGGACGCTCGTAGCTTCCCTCCGACTCCGGACGCTCCGGGATTTCCGGAACATCGCGCTGAATGCGCTCGTACGGAATGGTCGTCAACAGGTGGTTGATGACATTGATACGCGAACGCTTCTTGTCCTCAGACTCAACCGTGAACCACGGTGCGGACGGGATATCGGTGTGGATGAACATCTCATCCTTTGCACGGGAGTAATCCTCCCAGCGGGTGATGGACTCCAGATCCATCGGCGAGAGCTTCCAGCGGCGCAGTGGATCCTCACGACGGGACTTGAAGCGGGCAACCTGCTCCTCGTCCGACACAGAGAACCAGTACTTACGCAGGATAATGCCGTCTTCGACCAGCAGACGCTCAAAAATCGGCGCTTGATGCAGGAAGCGACGGTACTCCTGCGAAGTGCAGAAGCCCATGACACGCTCAACGCCGGCACGGTTGTACCAGGAGCGGTCGAAAATCACGATTTCACCAGCAGTCGGCAGCTTTTCGACGTAACGCTGGAAGTACCACTGACCCTGCTCACGGCTAGTCGGAGCCGGCAGGGCCTCAATACGACAGGTACGGGGGTTCAGGTACTGCGTGATGCGCTTAATGGCCGACCCCTTGCCGGCAGCGTCACGCCCCTCCATCACGATGACAATTCGGGCACCGGTTTCTACCACCCACTGCTGCATTTCGACGAGCTCTGCCTGGAGCTTTTTGAGCTCGGCCTCATAAGCCTTCTTGTCGAGCTTCGGTGGGCGCTGGACGTCGTCATTATTCATAGTCCACAGTTTACCCGGCAGGGCGCGACGACCCTATTCGCCGGGTTTAACCGCGGGGCCTAATCGCTAACTTTTTTGCAACCCTAGTCACGTGAGTAAAGACGCAGCGTGACCTGTGCAACAAGCCCAGCAAAGACCATACCGATAACCACCACAACCGGCGCCACTACGCCAATATCGCCGTTGGTCAGCGGCGCCAGGAGCTGTGCCTTGTACAGGTTGCTCAGCGCCGGATCGATGACCGTCGCCTTGCCCAGGAACAGCGCACCGATAGCCAGCACACCACCAATCAGCGACGCAATCACAGCCTCGAGGACGAACGGCGCCTGCGTGAACCAGCGGCTGGCACCGACCATGCGCATAATCTCAACTTCCTTACGACGCGAGAACGCCGCAATCTGCACCATGTTCGCAATCAGGAACACCGCGGCAACGGCCTGCACCGCAGCCAGCAGGAAGGTCGCATTTCGCACCGAGTCCAGGTTCTGAGCTGCAGTACCGATCTCTTCATGCTGGTCAGTAACATGGTCGACCTGCGGCAGCTCCCGAATCGGATCGAGCGGGCTGACATCGGTCGGGTCGCTCAGACGCACCATCACGACAGCCGGCAGCGACTCCGGCGTCGCATTTTCCACGAGCACGGGGTCACTGTCCTTGAACATCTCCACGAAGTGGTCAAAGTTTTGCTGACGATTTCGGAAGGTCACCGAATCAATGCCGTCAGCCTCTTCAAGCTTGCCGACGACGTCAGCGCACTCCGGCGAGGAGCAAGTTTGGTCTTCGGCGGAGATTTGTTCATTCAGCTCAATCTGCACTTCTACGCGATCGAGATAGAGATCCTTCGTGCGGCTGGTCTGCTCAGTAACCAGGATGCCCGTCGCAAGCAGCGCCAACGACACCGCAGTCGTAATAATCATCGCGATGGTCATCGTGATGTTTCGGCCCAAGGAGGAGAAAGCCTCACCGAGGACAAAGCGAGTCTTCATAGGTCAGTAATACCTTTCGAATGAGTTCTTCTACCGATGGACTGTCTGCTAATTGTTCAGGCCGTAAACACCCGTGGCGTCGTCACGCACGAGACGCCCCAGCTCCAGCTCCAGCACGCGGCGACGCATGGAGTCCACGGCATCGTTGTCGTGAGTCGACACAATAACGGTCGTGCCCATGCGATTGATGCGGTCAAGCAAGAGCATGATGTCACCGGAGGTGCTTGGGTCGAGGTTGCCGGTGGGCTCGTCGGCAAGCAAGATGAGCGGGCGGTTGACGAAGGCGCGAGCAATGGCGACGCGCTGCTGCTCACCACCAGACAACTCGTGCGGGTAGCGGTTTTCCTTGCCCGAGAGCCCGACCATTTCGAGCGTTTCCGGAACTGCCTTGTCGATCTTCGCCTTCGGCTTGCCAATTACCTGCAATGCGAACGCGACATTTTCGTACACCGTCTTCTTTGGCAGCAGGCGGAAGTCCTGGAAGACGTACCCCACCTTTTGACGCAATTTCGGGATGTTGCGACGAGAAATCTTGGTTAGATCCTGGTCTGCAACCGTCAGTTTTCCTGAATCCACTTTCTCTTCACGCACCATAAGGCGCAGGAAGGTCGACTTACCAGAGCCCGACGGTCCAATGAGAAAGACAAACTCACCTTTATCTATGTGGACTGAAACGTCGTCGAGAGCTGGTCGGCTAGAAGTCGAGTAGGACTTGGTAACCCCGTCGAAAGTGATCATAAGTAGACACTCTAATCACTTAAGCCACTCAAGTCACTCTGGAATGCGTGGAATTGGTCGCCGTGACGGGATTGCGGGAACAGGCGGCGTCGAACGCTAACCCCAGAGCGCGACCGCACGAAAGCTCACGCCATAGCAATGTTCGAAACTATTTTCCCCAAAAATCTTTAAATGCCCCTTTACTTCGCTTACCTGTTCGATTAAAATGAGCCATGAAAGATTAAAAGCGAGGATTGAAAACATCAAATAACGTAGCCGAGCTGCTTCAAGCTTGGAAAATTGACACTCAGAGTTAGTCGAAAATACTTTCCCTACCTCTTCCTTATTTCAACATTTCAACGTCCAGGCCTTATCTTTCAGGGGGATTCACCAATGGCCAGCGGAGAACATATACCACGCAAACGCACTTACGCTGCGGCAATGGAAGCGACGGCACCACGCTTTCACCATGAGATTTCTCAAACAGCACCAGCACGTCTTGGAATTGACCGCAATCGAGCTGACTTGAAGCTTGCCCTTGCTTGTGTTCCCTCTTCTTCAACAAAAGATGTCGAAGATTACATCGCCAAAATCGCTCCAGCTCTTGGCATGTCACGTGGGAGAACACTCCAGTACATCGATGTCGGAATGCAACTAGAGCGACTCCCGCGGTTAAAAGAGCTTCTGCTCAAACGCGCACAGCTACCGCTTCCCCACATGTGGGTCATTGCCACGGCCGTCCTCCCCTTGGATGACGCCTCGGCTGTGAGATATTTCGAAGACCATCTTCTTGAGCTGATCACGCCGAGAGTCAATGGTGAAGTTCTTCGCGGAGTTCGGAGCCTTCAACAGAATATTCAGCGACTTATTGATGAAGTCAGCCCGCTATTGCGCCCGAAGAATGAGTACGACCCGCCGATCACTTCGTTTCAAAAAGGCATCGAGCAAAAAGCTGGCGAATCTATAAAGTTCGAGTTAAAGGACAACCTCACTGAAGTCACCATGGAACTGATGCCTGAGCGGGCAATTGAGTTTCAGAAGGTCTTGGAGGAAATCACCGCTGATCAAGACTGCGACTTCGTCGAGGCCTTTTCACATCTTCTGCACGGGACTGCCCAGGTCACCGCCACACTGAATCTGTACTGCCCACTAACCCAAGACAAGCCCCAAGAAGCCTGGATCGGTGGCTTGGGGTGGATCAACAAAATCGCCACTGAATCCTGGCTCGATCGGGTCACTAGCATCCGGCTACTAGCGGACGAGAAAACGGAAAAGTACTCGCCAACAGAGCGACAGCGTACTTACATCCAAGGTAGAGACGGCACCTGTCGCTTTCCCGGATGCGATGTCGATGCGGCGAAGTGCGACATCGACCACATTCAGCCGTATAACCACGAGAATCCCGACGAAGGTGGCCAAACCGAGACGCCCAACCTCCATTGCCTATGCCGTCGCCACCACAATCTAAAAACGGCCGGTCTTTGGAATGTCGTGCGCGATATCGACGGCATGGAGTACTGGACCTCCGCCACTGATCAGAGCGCTGAAAAAGCTGCCCTAATCAGCACAGAATCAGGGCCGCTCTCCGGCCACGGTCGCTACTCCTTCGACCTGCGCAAGACAAAGAAAGCACAGACACTCAAAGAGTACAACGAGCAGAGGTTGGAAAACCTCCGCGAATCACAGGAGCTGACAAATCAGGCTCGCGAAGAACTGGGAATGAACAAAAACGAGAGAAAATCAGAAGCCGACGAGCCCACCACACCGGAAGCACCCGAAACTCCCGAGACACCGGAAGCACCCGAAGACGAACCGCCGTTCTAGCGCTACTCCCCTTCGGACTGCTGAGCCATGCGCCAGCGAATACCGGCCTCAATGAAACCGTCGAGGTCACCGTCGAGGACCGACTGCGGGTTGTTGACTTCGTATTCGGTACGCAGATCCTTCACCATCTGGTACGGGTGCAGCACATAGGAGCGCATCTGGTTACCCCACGAGGCATTGCCGCCTGCGCCGAGAGCGTCCAGCTCCGCGCGCTCTTCCTGGCGCTTCTTCTCCAGCAACTTCGCCTGCAGAACTCGCATGGCAGATGCCTTGTTCTGGTGCTGCGACTTCTCGTTCTGACAGGTCACCACGATGCCGGTTGGGACGTGCGTAAGTCGGACCGCGGAGTCCGTGGTGTTCACCGACTGCCCACCTGGGCCGGAGGAGCGGTAGACGTCGATACGCAAATCTGACTCGGGGATGTCGATGTGATCCGTTTCCTCCACAACTGGCAGCACCTCGACCTCAGCGAAGGAAGTCTGGCGGCGCCCCTGGTTATCAAAAGGACTAATACGAACCAGACGGTGCGCACCCTGCTCGACCGAGAGGGTGCCGTACATGTACTCGCCATGAACGACGAAAGTAGCGGACTTAATGCCGGCCTCTTCAGCGTAGGACGTGTCGTAAACCTCGACCTTATGTCCGTGCTTGTCGGCCCAGCGCAGGTACATGCGCATGAGCATCTCGGCCCAGTCAGCGGCATCCACGCCACCGGCACCGGAGCGGATGTTGATGACCGCCTCGCGCTCGTCGTAAGGCCCCGAAAGCATCGTCGTGACCTCGAGGGATTCGACGTCGGCACGCAGCTCAGCGCGTTCGGCATCGGCCATCTCGACGGCGTCGGGGTCGCCCTCCTCTTCCGCGAGTTCGTACATCACGGAGAGATCGTCGAGGCGCCCGCGCAGCGAGTCGATCTTTTTCTTCTTCGCCTGCGCCTGCGACAGTGCGCTGGTGACCTGCTGCGCGTGGTCGGGGTCGTCCCACAGCGACGGGTCGGCGGCCTGGGCTTCCAACTCCCTGATCCGGTCGGAAAGCTCGTCGACATCGACCACCTTCTCAATGGTGGTCAGCGTCGCGTCGAGTTCTTTGAGGTCAGCATTCAGATCCGGGTTCACGGGTACTACCTTAGCTATACCGCCTGTTTCGGTGCACAATAGGACGTATGTCTGAATCCACCGCCAGCCAAGATTCCAGCCAAGACCCGCACCAAGATTCCAGCCAAGACCTAGAACTCTTTCTCTCCCAAGTATCCGAGTCGATTGTGGCATCGGATACCAGCGTTGCGGTTGCCATCGTGAAGCGTGCCGCTACCATTGCCGCTCGTATGCGCGACGAAGGCCTGGTCACGGAGTACAAGACATCGATTTCCGACGTCGTCACCGCGGCCGACCGCGCAGCGGAGAAATTCGTCGTCGAGGCTTTGGCCGCGCTCCGCCCGGAGGACGGCATTCTTGGCGAGGAAGGGTCCGCGAAGGAGTCCCAGTCTGGTCGCACGTGGGTGATCGATCCTGTCGATGGCACCTACAACTTCACCACTGGTTCGGACTACTGGTGCAGCGCATTGGCGCTGGTTATGGGCGATGCGAACAATCCGGATGAGGTCGTCCTCGGCGCGGTGCACCGCCCGGCAACGGGCGAGAGCTGGATTGGTGGCCCCAATCTCCCGACCACTCGTATCAACCTCGATGGCACTGTTGATGACCTCCGGGTCACTGACCGCCCCCTCTCGGAAGTCTGCGCAGCGACCTACCTCCACACCACGGTGGTGAGCTCGAGCGAGGAATCCGAGGCCACGGCTACAAAGTCCTGGCTGGATGCGGTGTCCCGCAGCGCTACCTGGCGCATGCTGGGCTCAGCGTCGGTGGATATGGCAGGCGTTGCCGACGGCCGCATCGGCGTATGGTTCCAGCGCGACGTCGCAGCCTGGGACTGGCTGCCTGGGTATGCGCTTATCTCGGGCGCAGGCGGCGAATGTACGTCGGTGGGGCGCTGGAAGCTTGCGGGCTCGAGTGGCCAGGTCGCAGAGCTGAGTGAGGTTCTGCGCTAGAATTTCGGCCATGACCACCTCTTACTCCGAAGATCTCGCCCTCGCACTCTCGCTTGCCGACGCAGCCGACGACCTCACGATGTCCCGCTTCGAGGCGGCCAATCTAATCGTCGAGTCCAAGCCCGACCTGACTCCGGTCTCCGATGCCGATATCGCGTGCGAGAAGCTGCTCCGCGAGATTCTGTCGGACAAGCGCCCGAGCGATGAAGTTCTCGGCGAAGAATTCGGCGGCGAAGCTGTGTTTGAGGGCCGTCAGTGGGTCATCGACCCCATCGACGGCACCAAGAACTTCGTGCGCAATGTCCCGGTCTGGGCCACCTTGATTGCCCTGCTGGAGGACGGCAAGCCGGTTGTCGGCGTAGTCTCTGCCCCAGCACTGGGCCGTCGCTGGTGGGCATCCAAGGGCGACGGCGCATTCAAGCGCACCCACGTCGGTGGCCGGGAAGCCGCTCAGCGCCGCATTGAGGTCTCGAAGGTGGCAGACATCGCGGACTGCTCAATTTCCAACTCTTCGCTCACCGGCTGGGCCGAGCGCGACCTGCGCGACAACTTCATCGGTCTCACCGATGACGCCTGGCGCCTGCGTGGCTATGGCGACTTCTTCTCCTACTGCCTGGTAGCCGAGGGTGCGGTCGATGTCGCCGCAGAGCCGGAGGTTTCCCTGTGGGACCTGGCAGCGCTTGCGATCCTGGTGGAGGAAGCTGGCGGCCACTTCACTTCCCTAGTGGGAGTCGACGGGCCGCACGGCGGGGACGCAGTTGCGACGAATGGGGTGCTTCACGACGCCGTCGTCAAGCGCCTGGGCGGGTAAACAGGGTTTTCCAACCTATCGCAATTTGCGACGAGCGGCTCACTATCTCCCGTCCGCGTGACCGATATCCAGGATACGTCGCAGCTCAGCAAATACCTCAGGGCGTACCTCATGGGTTACCACCCGTCCACTCTTAGACCTAGTTAGCAGCCCGGCATCCGCCATGGTCTTTAAATGATGCGACACCGTCGGCTGACTAAGCCCAGAAACAGCGGCCAGCTCCCCTACGGTCATCGGACTACAGCCAGCGGCAGCGAGCTGAGACAAAATTTGCAGGCGCGCCGGTTGCGCCAGCGCTTTGAAGAGCGTTGCCGCAGCCTGCGCTTCCGCCGCGTCGAGAGGCCGACCGCCAAGTGCACAGCATTCTGAGATTTCGTCCATACCCGTTGAGGCTACACGGCCTCCCCTCTAAATATATTGACAATCATCGATATATTGATTACACCGGAAACTATGACACAGACTACAAAGTCACTCAGCTTCCTAGACCGCTTCTTGCCGCTATGGATTGCAGCTGCAATGGCAATTGGCCTCATTCTGGGCAAAATTGCACCGTCACTTGTGAACTGGCTGGCAGAGGCAAAAATTACGACAATTTCCGTACCAATCGCCATCGGATTGCTGGTCATGATGTACCCACCGCTCGCAAAGGTTCGATACGACAAAACGGGCAAAATTTTGACATCAAGGAAGCTGATGGGCATCACAGTCTTCCTCAATTGGATTCTCGGCCCCGCACTGATGTTCACCCTTGCCTGGATATTCCTCAGTGATAGTCCAGAACTGCGCACTGGCGTGATCATCGTCGGTCTCGCCCGCTGCATTGCAATGGTTTTGGTCTGGAACGACCTATCTTGCGGCGATACTGAAGTCGCTGCCGTATTGGTGGCCGTCAACTCGCTATTTCAAATTTTCATGTTCGGCGCTCTAGGGTGGTTCTACCTGCAGATTCTGCCCTCCTGGTTGGGACTGGAAACCACTTCCGCCACCTTTTCTTTTTGGGCAATCGCACTATCTGTAGTGGTATTCCTCGGTATTCCGCTTCTGGCTGGCGCGGCATCACGCATAATTGGTGAACGCACCCGTGGTCGCGACTGGTATGAAAATGAGTACTTGCCCAAAATCTCACCATTGGCACTTGCCGGCCTTCTATACACAATCGTGTTGCTCTTTGCGCTTCAGTCACAGCAGATTCTTGAGAATCCCTGGACCGTTGCGAAAGTGGCACTACCACTAGTGATCTACTTCCTCGCCATGTTCGCGATCGCTCTCACTTCGGCCAAGGCCGCGGGCATGAACTACGCAACCTCCGCATCGATTGCCTTTACGGCCGCCGGAAATAACTTCGAGTTGGCAATTGCGGTTGCGATTGGCACCTTCGGCCCATTGTCCCAGCAAGCACTTGCGGGAACGATTGGACCACTTATTGAAGTACCCGTACTCGTTGCACTTGTCTACGTCACCCGCTGGCTCGGGCCGCGCCTTTTCCCTAATGACCTTTCCGTACCGGACAAACTATAGAAAAAGGATTCTGAAATGAAGGAAATCCCGAAGGTACTTTTCATCTGCGTGGCAAATGCCGGTAAATCCCAGATGGCCGAGGCCATTGCGCGTGCAAAATATGCCACGCAGTTCATCGCCCTTTCAGCAGGAACGAACCCCAAAACTACTACCAATGCGCTTGCAGCCAAATCAGTTGCAGAAATCGGCGCCTCTATGGACAGTGCATCACCAAAGCCCATTGCCCCCACGATTCTCCGGACTGCAGATCGTGTTGTCATCATCGGCGATGCCGCTCATGTAGAGCTCCCCTCGGACGCTCAAGGCTCACTCGAGCGTTGGCTTACTGACGAGCCCTCAAAACGAGGCATCGACGGAAAAGAACGCATGGACCTGATTCGCGATGACCTCGAGCGCCGTATCGACGAGTTAGCTGTCGAACTCCGTTCCACTAAGAATCCCTAAGCGGCAGAATCCAACAAAAGCCGCCTTATCGCCAGCGTAAGCCACACGACTGCGCCGACGCCTGCGATGAGACCGAGGAGCAGGAACATCAGGCCGACTGCCCAGAGCCCGGTGGTGTCGTCAGTGCCGGCGATGATGCTCCAGCACAGGGCATAGCCGGCGACCGCTGCCCACCACGTGGGCAGCAGGTTCAGAGTTGGGGCGGGCACGCGCATCATGGCAGAGGCAGTAAGGATGACCATCGCGAAGCCACTGCAGAAAACCTGCCATGGCGAGTAGTCGTATTCGCCCTCGAGCGTCCACGCGAGCGTACAAAAGCAGATTAGGAATGCTGCGACAAAGACGAAAATCGTGTGCCCAAATGCGATACGCTCGCCGTATTTTTTGGCCAACCATGCGGCGCCCACCCATGCGAGGACGGTGGGGATGGCAATGATCAACAGGTACGCGAGGAAGACACCTGGCACCTCAGCCCAGGTGAAACTCGTCAGCATCGATGTCATGCCACCAGGCTACGCCTGCCTCTTAGCTTTTTGAGCGCGCTAGTTTCCCAGTAAAAACACAGACGAACCACTATGATTTACACATAATCACTTAATGTATTGTCAGGTTCGGTTGCTACAACTAGAAAGTCGTTTTCAATACGCCGTTTGTAGAGAGTGCTTTTTACCAAAGAGCACCTCCCTATAAGTTGTAGTAAAGGAGAAATCCGGGGTGAATAAACCTACCCGAATCGTGGGGCTTGATATAGCGCGCTCACTCGCCATCATCGGCATGATCATTGTCCATATGGCCTCACTACTTTGGAGCACAAAGGTTGTGCTCTCTGGCCTCCCCTCATCACTGTTCGCCATTATCGCCGGCGCCACAATGATGATCATCGGCCGCAATTACAGCAGCACTACCTTCTTGCGCCTGATCACTCGCGGCGCCCTGATCATTCTCATCGGCCTGGCACTATTGCCGGTCGGTGGAGAAATTCAGGTGGTCCTCGTCATCATGGGCCTGGTAATGATGCTGGTTTCCTGGATGCCAGCGCTCGGAACTTGGTGGCGAGTCGGCTTCTTCATCGCCGCAACCATCGCCGCCACAATCAAGTACGCGCCTATGACGCTGCCACAGATCTATCCGCTACTCGCGTGGATTGCATATTTCATCGGCGGCATGCTGCTTTACGACGTCTACTTGCGCGGTCGCCTGCAAAGCACTTCCACCTCTGAGACCAACGCCAATACTCGGTTGAGCTGGATTGTTACCGCTGTCAGCGTTGTCGTCACTGCCGTCGGCATGTACTTCCGATTTGATCCAGAGATTGCTGGCTGGCTCCGCTTTACCGGACACACTGGCGTCTTCGGCGAAATCATTCTCTCCGTCGCTGTTGCCGCTATTGTGTTGCACTTGTGCCTGTTCGTAGGCGATCGTTTCCCAGCTGTGGTTTACCCATTCGCGGCTATGGGAACAATGTCACTGACTATCTACATCCTGCACGTTCTCACCGCGTTTTATTGGCAGCAGAATGTTGTATTGCATTCCACGTTGTCTGCAGCAGGTTTCATCGTATTCTTCCTCGTCATTGCTAGCCTCTGGAAGAAATTTGTCGGACAGGGCCCTGCCGAAAAACTCGTTGCCACCGCAATCAAGGCCATTGTTCCTTCTGGGAAAGGGAAATAACCGTGAAGAAAACATCTTTTTCCATCGCAGCAATTGTTAGCAGCACCCTGCTTCTATCTGCAGCCCCAGCTCTTGCATTGGAAAACGGCGAACCCGCACCTGCGAATGCTGAAAGCAGTTCTGTGGCCGCGCTGAAGATTGGCAAAATCGGCAATTTCGGTGACTGTACCGGGACGCTGGTTGCCGACCAGTGGGTGCTCACTGCACGCCACTGCCTGGAGTCTGTGAACAACGAAGGGACCCAGGCCCGCATCGGCGGGAAGGTCTACGATGCCGATTCTTGGGCGCTGTCTCCAATGTCTGATGCGGGGTTGCTCCACCTGACCCAAAAGGTCACTGACGCAACACCCGCGAATGTTTCCCGCGATATCCCAACACCTGGACAGACGGGAACTCTCTATGGCTGGAGTAGCAGTTCGTCCATGGCACGATCCGGGCAGCTTCCGATGACCAAGATGGTCGTCAATGAGTTGCTAGGCGGAGGACCGGCTGATGGAACTCCAGGTGAGGCTGCGCCTGGTGGTGCTGTTCCGGGTGACGCTACTCCAGGCGAAGCTGTTCCGGGTGAGGCTATTCCGGGCGGCGCTGTTCCGGGTGACGCTATTCCGGGCGGCGCTGTTCCGGGTGACGCTATGGAATCAATGGAGATGCAGCCAGGAGCTGCCATGCCAGATGACTCCAAAACCGAGTCGATCCCGGCAGGGACAGAAAGTATCCCAGCCGACGCTGCCATGATGCCAATGATTCGAAGCGCCATCCTGGACGCACATTCCGTTTCTGGCGCGGGTATGCAGGGAGGCGACTCCGGCGGCCCATTCTTCGTCGACGGAAAGCTCGCTGGTCTCGCTACCGCCGGAACCTCCAATGGCGACCCTGACCTGCCCTCCCCCAGCGCGGCTATAACTACCCTCGCTGGCACTGCTGACTGGATCGATGACATCACCTCCGGCCGTGACACAGAAAGTGTGCTGACTGCGGAGAACACTCCTGCTCCGCCAAAGACCATTCAGACCAGCGGTGATCACGTGTGGGCCTACCTCGCCATCGCATGCGCTGGCGTGGTTATCGCGGCGGCTTGGTCGCGCATTAGGAATGGGCGACAGTAAAACCGTCTGACCTCAACCAAAACCACCTCCCAGAAGGAACTGGGTAGGTGGTTTTTCTGCAAAGGAAGTGAGCTCAACTGGGGCCGAAGCCTCAAAATCTCGCGGTAGCTAACATACAATCGCAACGTATCCCTATGGTTCTAACCCTTTTCTTAGAATCCATGATGTGGTTCGCATAATTGTTAAATGGTGAAACCCCACCTACGAGAAAGGCAATAAGTTCACGTGGATGGCTACACACCCTTCGACGTCTTGATGGATATCGGTTGGATCTCGCTGCTGCTCATCATCGGTAATTTGATGCGACGGTTCATCCCCTGGTTCCAAAAGCTTCTCATCCCCGCACCGATTACTGCGGGCTTGCTCGGCTTGCTGCTAGGCCCCAACGCTTTGGGAATAATCCAGTTCAGCGAGCATTTCGGCGACTACGCGACCATTCTCATCGCGGCAGTCTTCGGTGCCCTGCCATTCACAATGGATTTCGATGCCAAGGTGCGCCAGCGCGCGCGAACGATGTGGTCCTATTCCGTAGGCATGTACCTGGCGCAGTGGGGATTCTTCGCGCTACTCGGCGTGATAATTTTCGCCCCACTGTTCAATACGCCGGACTGGTTCGGCATCATGCTTCCCGTTGGTTTCGTCGGTGGCTTCGGTGTGGCCGCCGCAGTTGGTGGCGCGCTGGACTCAGCAGGCATGACCGAGGCCACGAGTTTGGGTTTTACGGCCGCAGCGGTGGGCATGTTCTCCGCAATTATCGGTGGCGTGATTTTCGCCCGATGGGGCTCGAAGAAGGGCCATACCAACGAGCTGCCAGACTTGGATAAACTGCCGGAGGATATGCGGACAGGCATCATCTCCCTTCCTGGTCAGCGCCCAAGTGTGGGGCGGGCGACTACAAGCCCGTCCTCAATCGAACCAATCGCGCTGCACGTTGCAGCACTAGCGGTGACGCTCTTCCTGGCAAATATCCTGACCAACTGGGTCAATGACATCTTCCCTGCACTGAGCTTCCCACTATTCGCAATGGCATTCCTGGTCGGCCTGGCAGGTGTAGGCGTGCTGCACCTGATTAAGGCACCACACTACCTGGATGCAAAGTTGATGGGTTCGGTCTCCGGCGCGTCGACGGACTTCCTGGTTGCAGTCGGCATCGCGTCGATTGTGCCGGCAGTGGTGGCCACCTACATCGTCCCGCTAATTATCCTGTTCGTCGTGGGCCTGGCCTTCTGCCTGGTGTTGTTCTTCTACGTCGCACCACGCATCTTTGAACATGGCTGGTTCGAGCGCGCCGTATTCAGCTGGGGCTGGGCAACTGCCTCCGTGGCCACGGGCATCGCCGTACTGAAAATTGTGGACCCGGAGCAGAAATCCGGCACGCTCGAGGAATTTGGCATGGCCTATGTGGGATTCGCGCCCTTCGAGATCGCGGCAGCCATCCTCGCACCCATCGCAATCCTCGCCGGACTGGTGTGGCTATTCGGTGGAGTCGCGCTTATCGGCGGGCTAGCCCTGTTGATTCCGCCGATGATCATGCTGAAGAAATCGAAGACCAGGGCTTCGTAGAGTTCTTTATAGAGGGCGGGGACAGGAAAAGTTTTCTCCCGCCCTCTACTGTTGCGACCCCACCGTGGACTGACTAGGCCCGTCTGCCAGCTATTTTCTAGCGCTGCGCTCACTTATCGATGCATAATTCACCTATCGATGCGCTCCAGCGTATCCATAAGTGAATAACTCATCGATATGTGAAACCGAAAGCCAGCAGCGCGTACATGAGCTGAGGCAAATCGACCGGAATCAACCCAGCACCCCCTCAAGCTAAGTACCTTCAGGCCGACTAATCGAGCAGCGCCTCACACCGCATTTCTGATGGCCGCCCCTTTAATGCCCGGTTGTGCAGTGCGCGAGTTCGTCAGACCCAACGGCTACCCAACGACTTACCCCCCCCCCAAAAAAAACGGTGAAAAACGGGGGTTAAGTAGCAAAAAGTGTGTCTGACTTTCAGCATTACTG